>JBDUAH010000028.1:0-14758 GCA_040004745.1 Chthoniobacterales bacterium
TCGCTAGCGCTTTTTGAAAGCGCTCTGGTTTAACGACTGCAGATTCTTCGGAATAAAATTGCCATCACGGCGAATCAGTTTGCCGTCGAAGTAGATCTCGCCGCCGCCGTAGTCTGAGCGTTGGATGTTCACCATGTCCCAATGGACCTGGCTGCGGTTTCCGTTGTCCGCTTCTTCGTAGGCCTGTCCCGGAGTGAAGTGGAAAGAGCCGGCAATCTTCTCGTCGAAGAGGATGTCGCGCATCGGGTGCAGGATGTAGGGGTTAAACGCGAGCGAGAACTCGCCGATGAAACGCGCGCCTGGATCGGAGTCGAGAATCTTGTTCAGCTTTTCGGTTTGGTTTGCAGTCGCGTCGACGATCTTGCCTTCGCGGAAGTCCAGGCGCACGCCGTCGAAGCCGATGCTTTGATAAATGGTGGGCGCGTTGAAGGTGACGTGACCTTCGACCGAGTTACGCACGGGGCAGCTGAAGACTTCGCCATCGGGAATGTTGCGATCACCCCCGCAGATGACGGCGCCGATTCCTCTGATGCTGAAGCGCAGATCGGTTCCGGGTCCTTTGATCTCGACGCGATCGGTCTTGTCCATCAGCGCTTTCAGCGCCTTCATCCCGGGCTGCAGCTTGCGGTAATCGAGTGTGCAAACGTCGAAATAAAAGTCTTCAAACGCTTCCGTGCTCATTCCCGCTTGTTGCGCCATGGAAGGGGTCGGCCAGCGCAGCACGACCCACTTGGTGTTCTTCACGCGATGGTCCTGCACCGGACGCATTTTTTTCGCCACCATTTTCATTTGCGGCGCGGGCACATCGGAGAGCTCGGTGATGTTGTTGCTCCCGCGCAGGCCGATGTAGGCATCCATCTTTTTCATCCGCGCGAGCTCGTGTGCGGCGGCGACGTTGAGTTGCCGTTCCGTCGCTTCCATCGCCAGCTCGCGGCTGACGCGGCCGTGTTGAATTTGCGTAAACGCCGTCGCGCCGACTCGGCGCACCGCGCGCACGAGCGCGATCGTCATTTCGTCGGGCACGTCGAAGGCTTCGATGAGGACGTTTTCGTGGGGCTTCAGTTGTGTGGAATATCCGACGAGAAGGTGCGCGAGTTTATCGAACCGGGCGTCTTGCATAGACGGGAATGATTCCACCGGCCCTGCCGGATGCAACCCTCCAAGGAGCGGCGGCTTCCAGCCGCTGGTACGGCGATCTGGAAATCGCCCGTCCTTGTTAGGGCAAGACCGCGGGAGGAGGTCCTAATTCGTTCTGCGGAACCTCGCAGCAAAGGCGCCGTCGAATTGATCGCGAAATGGCATGGCCGAGCGTTGCTCTTCGAACTCGAGAAATGGGAATTCCCGTAGGGCTTGCTGAATCACTTGTTCGTTCTCTTCCGCCTCGATGCTGCAAGTGCTGTAGGCGAGCGCGCCGCCCGGTTTCAACAACGGTATAACGCCCCGCAGAATCCCGAGTTGCTGGTGCGCCATGCGCGCGAAGTCATCTGGTTGCAGACGCCAACGCACATCAACCCGTCGCCGCATCACGCCGGTATTGGTGCACGGCGCGTCGATAAGAATGCGGTCAAACACTGCGGGAATTTCGTTAGGCAGCGCACCGCCGGATTCCCAGTCGTAGCGGATCATCGAGGCAGTCGTAACGCCGAGTCTGCGGAGGTTTTCGCGTAGCGTTTCAATGCGGGAGGCATCGCGATCGCAGGCGATCAAGCGTCCATGATTCTTCATCATCTCGGCCAGCAATGCAGTCTTTCCGCCCGGAGCGGCGCAGGCATCGAGCACATCCTCGCCGGCTTGCGGGTTGAGCAAAGCGCAGGCGATCTGCGTGCTGGGATCCTGGATGTAGCACTCGCCGCGGGCGACGGCGTCGAACGGAATCGACCCAAGTCGCACGAAAGTTTTGGACTCCGTTAATAGCTCGCTCGAGACGTTCTCGCTCAGGAACTTTTCCGTTGAAGTCTTGAGGAGATTGATTCGCGCATAAAGCGGAGCCGGAGCGTTGTTCCATCGACAAAGAGCCGCGGTCGCTTCGGCGCCAAACGCTCGCTGCCAACGCTCGAGCAGGAATGCGGGGTGCGATTCCCGCGTTGTGAGTGGCGCGGTTTGCGCAGCCGTTTCAAGTTCGGTGAAGCGGCGTTGGGCTGTCCTCAGAATGCCGTTGATCAGTGGGCGTCGGCGAGCCGATGCGACGGCTACCGTTTCGAAGATCGCGGCGTGCCCCGGCGTGCGGAGGAAGAAGAGTTGATACAGTCCGAGCCGCAAAAGGTCGCGCGATGCATCATCCACTGGCGCGACGCGGAGCCGGCCGATCCAAAAATCTAGCAGCGTCAGATTCCGCAGCACCCCATAGAAAAGCTCGTTCGTGAATGCGCGATCAGCGCTGCTTAGCCGGCTACGGTCGAGAAGCTCTTGCAGAATTGAATCCGCAAAGCGGCGGCCGCTGCGCCATTCACAGATCGCCGCGAGGGCCAGAGCACGGGCGTTCATTTGTTAGACGCAAGCGGCGAGCTTGCGCCCTTTATCGGGCGGCGATGCTATGACGGCCGATCGAATGGTAGTCGAACCCGAAGGTCGCCATCGTCGTCGGGTCGAAAAGATTGCGCCCGTCGAAGATGAGCGGCGTGAGCATTTTCGATTTCACGAGCGCGAGATCGGCGTTTCCAAACTCCGCCCATTCCGTTGCGACGATCAGCGCTTCCGCGCCTTCCACCGCCGCCAACGCCGATTCCGCAAAAGTGGCGCCCGCGATCTCCTTTACTTCCCGCGCCTTCTCCATTCCTTTCGGGTCGTAAACGCTCACCTGCGCACCTTCGCGGAGCATGTCGGCTACGAGATCGATCGCGACCGAGGAACGGATGTCATCGGTATCCGGCTTAAAGGTAAGGCCCCAGACCGCAATCTTTTTTTCGCGGAAGACCCACAGTTTTTCGCGAATCGCCGTGAGGAAACGGTCCCTTTGTGAAGCGTTGATTCTTTGCACTTCCTTGAGCAGGTCGAACGGCACTCCGAGCTGTTCGCTGATTTTGATGAACGCCGCGATGTCTTTCGGAAAACAGGAGCCGCCATAGCCGATGCCGGCATTGAGAAAATTCCGGCCGATCCGGCGGTCCATGCCGATGCCGTCCGCCACTTTTTCCACATCGGCGCCGCTTGCTTCGCAGATCGCGGCCACGGCATTGATGTAGGATATCTTCAGCGCGAGGAAGGAGTTGGCCGCGTGTTTGATCAGCTCCGCGCTATTGATATCGGTGACGAGCATCGGAGCCATGAACGGCTCGTAGATCTTCTTCATCAGATCGATCGCCTGTTCGCTTTGCGCGCCGATGACGATGCGGTCGGGTTTCATCAGATCCGCCACAGCGCAGCCTTCGCGCAGAAATTCAGGATTGCTGACAACATCGAATTTGGCGCCATGCTTGTTGTAGCGCTTGATCGATTCCGCCACTTTCTCGCCGGTCTTTACCGGCACCGTGCTCTTATCAACGATGACGCGGTATTCCGTCAGGACACCTGCGATTTCGCGCGCGACCCTTTCGATAAAGCTGAGATCAACTTGGCCATCGGCGCCCTGCGGCGTAGGCACCGCAATGAAGACTACCTGCGAATTCTCGACGCCGTCCTGGATGCTGCCGGTGAAGCGGAGACGTTTCGCGGCCACATTGCGATGGATGACTTCTTCGA
Organism: Chthoniobacterales bacterium; assembly: GCA_040004745.1. Taxonomy (GTDB): domain Bacteria; phylum Verrucomicrobiota; class Verrucomicrobiia; order Chthoniobacterales; family UBA10450; genus JACCTI01. The sequence continues at coordinate 3,679 of JBDUAH010000028.1, forward strand.
GACCAGGCTCGTAGATGGGAACCTTGCCCGCCTGAAGCGCCTCGATCTTCCGCGGGTCGTTATCCACGCAGACAACGTTGTGGCCGACATCCGCGAAACACGCCCCGGTGACGAGGCCGACATATCCTGAGCCGATAATGGAGAGATCCATAAAAAAAATGTTCGCGCCGGGCGAGCCGGACGCGGAGCGGAAAAGAACGGGTAAAACCCCTTAAATGCAATCGCGATGTGCGCGTCAGGGCACCGGGACCAAGCCGGCCTGAGCTTCATTTTGCGTGGCGCCGGGATCGAAGTTCAGATCGAAACTAAGCTTTGGCAGCGCCTTGAGCGTAAAGGTTAAAAGGACGCCGTATTCTTTGATTCCGCCATTGTTCCGGACGACCGCGCCTAACGAAGCCACCCAACTTGAGAGATCGCGGTAGACGGTGTAGCGCTGCTCTTCAACAAAGCCGGTGGATGCTTCGTATCGTCCGGAGAAGCTTGCCGCCCAATGGTCGTTCACGCGGTAGTAAGCTGCTGCGGTGAAGAGACTGCTGTTCACGAAGAACGGATTCTCGTTCAGAAAACGGTGCCCAAAAGCCAACTGCAGCCCGGGTGCGGGCTGGAAACGCACATCGGTATCCACCTCGGTGAAGCCCTGGCCGAAAATCGGAATCTGTGAGGCAATGCCCAAGCTGGCCCAAGGCACAGGATTAAAGCGGATGTTGTTGAAGAGATTCGAGGTGTCCGACTTGTCGTAGGGATTATCGAAATTCACGTCGAAATACGTTTCCAGCTCCACCCAATTAATCGTGAGATCGTCGCGCCTGGTCTGGAGACGATTGCGTAACCCGAGGCGCAAGATGGACCAGTTATCCAGCGAATCGATGGAGGTGAACTGCGGAAAATCGATCGGGCGCAAACGGGTCGAAGGAATATAACGATCGAACTGGAGCAGTTCCTCGGGGCTGAAGTTATTGCCAGTGACGTAGGCGAAATTCATGAACGGCTGTGCGATGTGGCGCAGGCCATCCAGTCCAAGAGTGCGGCTCTGGGCGGCTTCCCAAGTGCGCGAAATCTTGAACGACGCTTCGACCCCGGCGTTGACGACGGTGCGCAAACGATCGCCACCCGGAACCAGCGGCGCGAGAGCGTTCGGCGGCGGGATCAGGAAATCGGGAATGAGCGAATCTGGATTTGGCTGGAGCGGGACGCCGGTCAGATCGCGTGTTTTGTCGTAATAGGTGGCGCGAAAGCCAACGCGCGGGACGATGGAGAGCCAGCCGAAATAAGTGTTCGGATAAAGAAACTGGTGGAAGGAATCGAAGCGAAACGTCTCGTAATCCTGGAAGAAGGAATTGCGCGCAAAGTTGCGCCGCAAAAAGGCGGCCGAGGTTTCGCCTTCGTAAAAAACCGGCGTGCCGAAGATGGGCTGGCGCGTCACGTCGAGGGCCACTTCCGGCAGACGTTCGGTCACGTCGTAGAAGTTGTTCAGCTGGAAACGTGTGTAGGCCGTCAGGCTATAGAGGGGATGATACTTGCTTAGTGCGACGACGTTGTCTGGCTGGGGATCGAGGCGAAATTCGCTCTGGAAGAAATCCTGAAGAACGAAGGCGTCGCTCAGTTTTGCGAGCTTGGCGAAGCCGGAAATGCTCTCCGTGAAGAAGGTGCGATCCTCCAGTGCGACCTTGTAGCGCTTTTCTGGAATGCTGCCGCGGGGGAGGGAAGTGCGGTTGATCCGCGGATTTTGATCGAGCGCAAAGTAGGTGCGAATCCTCGCGTAGCTCTTGTTGTTTTTCCCGTAATTGATGTCGGGCGAGAATCCGATCGCGGGGCCGCGTCGCGCCCGATAATCAAGGCGCAGGGTGGCTTTGGCATTTTTCGTCAGCGGAAAGGTCACGCGGCCCAGCAGCGATGGACCCCACGAACTCAGGTAGGCCGGAGAGACGACGAAGCTGGCCGAATCGTCATCGAGCGATTGGTAGAGATAAGGCCAGTAGAAAATCGGCACGCGGCCGACATAGAAGGTGGCGTTCTTGAGAATGACGCGGTCGTTTTCGTAAATGCGAACAGTGGTCGCGCGAATCTGATAATCCGGCTTGGCGGAATCGTGCGTCGTGAAGGCAGCCGTCTCCACCAGTCTGGCGTGGTCCGCCACGGTTGTGACGCGCTCGCCGCTCACGAGAAAAGGCGCGTCGACCGTGCGCAGTTGGTCGGCTTTGACGGCTTTCGTCTCGGTGTTGTAGGTGGCGGTTTTGCCCACGTAAAACTCGAGTCCGCGATAAATGCGCACGTTTCCCTCCAGATGGATCTCGTGCGTGCTGGTGTTGTATTCAGCGTTCTCTGCGTAGATGTCCGTGTCGCCCACGTGGATCGCGACATTGTCCCGGGCGACCGCGAGTCCGTTTTGGTAAGTGGTGCCGCCGGTGGAGGTAATTTCTACTGGCTGCCCTTGCAGGGACGGTTGTTCCGCCGTCTGCGCAAATGCCGCGCCGGAAAAGAGTGCAAAAATGAGGATTGCCAGCCTACGCATCGCGGTCGCCGAAGCTACCGGACCGGGGAGGTGATGCAAAGGCAAAACGGGGAGGTAGGCTCTCGCATTGAGAGCGCTACGAGGGGTCAAACACTCGGGGCGTGTCGGCTATTTTTGCGCGCGGTCGTAAGGGACGATGTTGTCCCACTCTTCCGCAGAGGAGCGTGCGACGAAAGCGACAACGGGTTCCGTCTCGCTCATATTGAAGACTTCGTGGGGCACGCCCGGTTTGATGTAGATGAAATCGCCGGCTTCGTTTTCGAGCACCCGCTTGCAGCTGTCGCCGAATTCGTGGCGGACTCGGCCTTCGAGAATATAGAGGATGAGCTCAAAGCCGACGTGGATATGGGCGTAGGCGACTCCGCCCGGCGGGATGGTGGCGATGTTGGCTGAGAGCTTGGTGGTGCCGACGTTTTTAGCCGACATCCCTTGTTTGTAGTGGATGCCATTCCAGTCCCGGCGCGCGCCCCCGCCGCGAATGGTGAGGATGCCGTCGTGATCTTCGACCGCGCTGAGTTGGATGTTGTCTTCTTTCATTTGACCGGAGTTTGGAATAGAGAATCGGGGACCGGATGCCACGGTGCAATCATTGTTCCGATGACTTCAGAATTATTCCAGGAGAACCCGGGCGAGGATTCGTCCCAGGAATCCGGGGAGGCCGCGGGAGCGCAGCCCGTAGCGGCTCGGCCGGTACTTTGGCGGCCGCTCCTCTTGGGAATCCTCCTGGTGGCCGGTGTCCTGTTGGCCTATCAGCCGGTTTGGCGCGCGGGCTATATCTGGGATGACGACGTTTACGTCACGACCAACCAACTGCTGACCGCGCCTGATGGCCTTCAGCGCATTTGGTTTTCGTTCGATTCGCCTTCGCAATATTTCCCGCTCGTCTATACGACGTTCCGGATCGAGCACGCGTTTTGGGGTCTGGACCCAGCGGGATATCACTGGGTGAACCTGGTGCTGCATGCCGTGAACGCGCTCCTGCTCTGGCGATTGCTTTCCGTTCTGCGCATTCCAGGCGCGTGGTTGGCTGCGGCGATCTTCGCCTTGCATCCGGTGCAGGTCGAATCGGTCGCCTGGATTACGGAGCGCAAGAACGTGCTGATGGGATTGTTCTTCCTCCTCGTGCTCCTAGCATGGCGGCGGTTTATCGAAGGGACTCCCAAGTCGAGATGGGTGTTCTATGCGCTGGCGCTGCTGGCGTTTGCGCTCTCGTTAGCGAGCAAGACGACGGCCTGCACGCTGCCGGCGGCGTTGCTCCTGATGCTCTGGTGGAAACGGGAGGCGATTGGGAAAAGCCGGTGGCTGCAGATTGGGCCATTTGTTTTCCTAGGCCTGGGAGCGGGTCTGATTTCCATGTGGTGGGAGCGTTATCACCAAGGAACGGAAGGTGGGATTTTCACGCTCGGCATTCTGGAACGGGTGATGGTGGCGGCGCGCGCCTTTTGGTTCTATCTCGGGAAGCTTTTCTGGCCGTTTGATCTGGCCTTCAGTTATCCGCGCTGGCCGATCTTTACCGGTCAATGGACGGATTACCTTTGGGTCGGCGCTTGCGTGTTGCTCGTGCTCCTGATCTGGTGCGCGCGGCGATTCCTCGGCCGCGGACCGGAGGTGGCCGCGCTTTTCTACGCCGCCACGCTTTCGCCGATGCTGGGTTTTGTGATGCTCTACACGTTTCGCTATTCGTTCGTGGCGGATCATTATGTTTATCTCGCCAGTATCGGTCCCATCGCGCTGGTGGCGGCGGGTTTGACCCTGGGAATGCAGCGCGTCGCACGTGGTCCGGTGTGGTTGATTCCGGTGCTTTGCGCCGCCCTACTGCTGCCGCTTGGCGTTCGCACCTGGCAGCAAAGCGGCATTTATAAGAACGAGGAGACGCTCTGGCGGGCGACAATCGCGGTGAATCCCGACAGTTGGATGGCGCAGAACAATCTTGCCATCCATTTGCTCCACAGCGGGCGTTCTGACGAAGCGATCCCGCATTTCGAGGAAGCGCTGCGGTTGGATCCCAATTATGCAGAAGCGCATTATAATCTCGGGAACGCACTCTTCCGTATAGGACGGATCGAAGAGGCGCGGACGCATTATGAGCGCGCTTTGCAGCTCATTCCGGAATTCGCGGCGGCCCGGTATAACTTCGCCATCCTGCTTCGGCACACCGGTGAAATCCCGGCGGCTTTGGAGCAACTGGAACGAGCGATCAAGATTGATCCGAAAATGGCAGCGGCGCGCCAGTTGTTAGGCGAGACCCTGCTTCGGGCCGGGCGAGCGGAGGACGCGGTGAAGGAACTGCAGGCCGCGATCGCGATCCAGCCGAACGCGAGTGAGGCCTACAATCGGTTGGCGGCCGCGTATTTTCAGCAGGGTCTACCGGAGGAGGCGAGTCAACAGGCGCAGCGTCTGTCGGCAGCCGATCCGAAGAGCGCGGTCGTGCAGGTGGAAGCCGGGAAAATCGTGTCCGCGCTAGGCAAGGATGTGGATGCCCGCACCTTCTTCGAAAAAGCGGTCCAACTCGATCCGCAAAACGCAGAGGCGCATTTCAACCTCGGAAATTCGCTGTTGGCTGGCCACCAGATTGACGAAGCGATGGAGCAATATCGACAGGCGGTCGAAAATAAAACGGACTACGCCGAAGCGCGTCTGAATCTGGGGAACACACTTCTGGAAAAAGGCCGGGTGCAGGATGCCGCCCTTCAGTATGAAAAGGTGATCGAGATCGAGCCCGACTACGCGCTCGCGCATCGAAATTTATCCAGCGCACTGAACGGTTTGGGCCGCTTCGATGAGGCCTTCGAGCACATGCAGACCGCGTGGAAAATTGAGGCAGCAGCGCGAAAAGGCGGCGGCGCACCTCCGCGATAATTAGGCTTGCCGGAGCGTCAGTCCCGCTACTTGCTGGCTAAGGCCGCACGTGGAAACGAGTGCGCGATCGACTTTGAGATCGTGCTGCACGCCGCCGCTCAGGTGCAGCACATTATCTTTTTCCAAGTGCGGAATCGGCGGCAATTGTTTGGTGCGCAAAGCCTGCGCGGCGCAGATGACCTGCCATAGACCGCCAGATCCTACTCCTTCGCCGAGCGCGGCCTTGGGTGCGTAGACTCTCGCGCGGGGACAGTGCTCGCGGATGGCTGCAGCTTCTGCGTTATCGACAAAAGTGCCGTTGGCGCTGGCGATTACGAGATCGCGATGCGTGGCCCGCAGCCTGTGGAATGTTTCCTTCACCCGCGCCACAGCTTCGCTTTGTCGGCTAAAATTGCTGCCCGCGTCGATTTTCTCGATCGCGGTGGGTCCGGTGCGATCGACCACGACCGCGCCCGCGCCTTCGCTCAAAACGATGCCGCGTGAGCGCGGTGAAAATACTTCGATGGGCGGCGCGGCGCGCAGAAGACGCCAGCGGTGGAATGCATCACAGAGCAACCAATCGGCTTCTTCTGCGCCGACGACGAGGCAACGATCGAGCGCCTCACTTTGCATCAGATCTTCCGCCATCTTCAGGGCGAGAAGTCCGACCGCTCCATCGCCCACGAGTGTGTAGCTCGCGCCCGTGATTCCGAGAATCGCAGCCAGATGGCTGGCGGGCGCGTTGAAAACGGTTTCGGGAAAAAGGAGAGGACTCGCGGCTTGCGCGCCTGCTTCAACCACCTCGTGATAGAAGCGCTTGGTGTAAACCACGCCGCCGTTTGAAATGGCGAAGATGATCGCGGTGCGTTCGGCCGAGGCGGCATCGAGCTTAATCTGCGCGTCCGCCAACGCGCCCAAACCTGCGACGACGGCGAAACGGGAGATTGCGCTCGAGCGCCGAAGCCGCGGATGCGCGGGAGCAGTCGCGAGCGCGTCAGGGGGAACACGGAAGGCGGAGTAGTCGAGCGTCTGCAGCGCGCTAGGAACCGTTTCGGCGTGCGCTTCGTCTCCTGCGAGAAGGCGCTCCCAAACCGCCGATACACCGCTGCCTAGCGGCGTCACCCAACCCATGCCGGAAATGCGCAGGCTCATTTGGCGCGACTACCCATGACGCAGAATAATGGAAGCGTTCGTACCCCCGAAGCCGAATGAATTCGAGAGGACAGTGCGGATTTTGGCGGATCGGCTTTCGTTGCCTACGATGTTGAGGTCTAGCGATTCGTCTGTCTGGCGGAAATTAATGTTCGGCGGCAGGATTTGTTCGCGCAGGGCAAGGAGACTAATGACGCCTTCGATTGCGCCGGCGGCGCCTAACGAGTGGCCCATCATGCCCTTGGTGGAACTGACGGGAACCTGACCAAACAATTCGGTGATCGCTTTACCTTCGGCGGCGTCGTTGAACGGCGTGGCGGTGCCGTGCGCGTTGATGTAATCGATTTCGCTCGCGCAGAGGCCAGCGCTCTCAAGCGCCTTTTGCATCGCCTGGCGCGCGCCGCTGCCGGAAGGATTTGGCTGAGTAAGATGATGGTTGTCGGTCGAAATTCCGTAGCCGATCACTTCACCGAGGATTTCCGCGCCGCGCGCCTCCGCAGACTCGTAGTTTTCTAAAGCGAGAAACGCCGCTCCTTCGCCCAGGACCATTCCGGTTCGCGCGCGATCGAAGGGCCGGCATTTTTCTGGCGTGGCCGCTTGCAGCGAATCGAAGCCCACGAAGACCAGCTCCGAGATGGCGTCGTAGCCGCCCGTGAGAATGCGCTGATAGCGGCCGGAGCGGATGCAATCGAAGGCGTGCCCAATCGCGTTGGTGCCGGACGCGCAAGCGTTCGCGATGACCTGACAAGGCGCCGAAATTCCGAGGGCTTCCTGCGCATCCATGATCGGCTTTTGAGGGGTATAGTTCGCGATCAGGGAGGGCGCGTGGCGGAGAGAACGGCGGCCGTGAAGCGAGCGATAGTATTCCTCGCCAAACGTCATGCCGCCGCTGGTGGTGCCGACGATCGTGAGCTCGGGAGCGAATCCCGGCACTTGCGCGAGCGCCTCTTCCAGAGCAGCAATCGTCATCCGCGCGACGCGATGAAGCCGACGCGTCCGGCGAGTGGCCCCAGCGCGCTCCAATTGTCCGTCGGAGATCTCACCGGCTGTCTTGCAGCGCGTATGCTCCGTTGAGAAACGCTCCACGGGCGTCACGCAATCACGTCCGGCGCGCAGCGACCGGACCGTTTCCTCCAGACCCGCACCGAGCGGACTGATTACGCCGGCTGCGACTATGGCGACCCGGGCTTTTCCCGCGCTTGAGATAGGAAGCTTAGAGTCAGCCATTTGCCAAGGGCGCGAACCTCCCCATTTCCATTTGCTTTTGCACGGGGAAAGCCCTAGTACTCACGCCGAAGAAAACGGCAGCTCGGGAAGTTGGTGGATTGTCAGTTGAGTTTATCAGTGGCGATTTGAAATCCGATGAGCGGGAACAGTGACCGGTGCGGCGTTTTCCACAGTAAACTCAGATGGGAACTAAATTATACGTAGGAAATCTTTCCTTCAACACGACCGAAACCGATCTTCAGGATCTTTTCGCTCAAGCAGGCCCTGTGCAAGAGGTCTCGCTGATGCAGGATAAGTTTACCGGCAAATCGCGCGGCTTCGCTTTCGTCACCATGACGACCGATGCAGACGCGCAGAAGGCCATCACGGAGTTCAACGGGAAAACGGTCGAAGGCCGGCCGTTGACCGTTAACGAAGCGCGCCCGCGTGAAGCACGTCCTCCAGGTGGAGGCGGTGGCTACGGTGGTGGTGGCGGAGGTCGTAGTGGTGGCGGCGGTGGCGGTTATGGCGGCGGCGGTGGCGGCGGCGGCTACGGGGGTGGTGGCGGCGGCGGTTACGGCGGCGGCGGTGGTGGCGGTGGTCGTCGCGATGGCGGCGGACGCAGCGGTGGCCGCGGGCGTTAAACAACAATTCATTTCAACAATTAAGCGGTCGCTCCGGCGGCCGCTTTTTTTTGTACTTTTAAGCCGAGCCGTTTGTTCTGAGAAAAATTATTACGGGCGAACAACGCAACCGCACTTCCACTTACGATATGAAGGCGAACGCAACTCACTAACTCCTAAAAATCTAAACCTTATGGCAACCCGGAAGAACAAATCCAACAACGGTCAAAAATCCGAAAATATCACTATCCCGCCGATCTCGAAGCAGGCCGCCGGAGCGGCTACCGGAGCGGTCATCGGTAGCGTAGCGGGACCGGTTGGCGCAGTAGTCGGCGGGGTTATTGGTGCCATGGCGGGCAAGGTCGCCTCTGGCAGTCTAGGCACTTCATCGAAAACCGGCTTGAGTAAGAGCTCAGGATCCAAGTCTTCCGGGGCGAAAAAAGCGACAAGTAGCGCGAAAAAAGCAGCGCAGAAGTCCGCGCCTTCCCGGAAATCACCAGCTGCAAAAAAGTCCGCGAAGCCGAGTGCGAAGTCCAAGACCGCGGTTAAAAAAGCTCCGAGCAAACCCACGAAATCTGCCGGGCAGAAGTCTGCTAAGGGAGCTGGCCGTAGCGTTAAGAGGCGCGCTGGCCGTTAGGAGAGGGCCCGAAAATGCGGGCGTGGGCAGGAGTGGATTCGAACCACTGAAGGCGTAAGCCAGCGGATTTACAGTCCGCCCCGTTTGGCCACTTCGGTACCTACCCGTTCGACGCGAGCGTTGATATAGGCTCGCGGGCTTAGGGTCGCAAGTGATTTGGCCCAAGCGCTGCCGCTTCGCTTTAAGACACGCTCCCGAAACTAGTTTTTCGTTTGCTCGAAAAATTCCGCCACCGTTTGGACGACAAAGGCCTGTGACTCCGCGGGCAGTTCCGGATAGATCGGCAGGGCCAGCGTCTCGCGGGTGGCGCGTTCCGTCTCGGGCAAATCGCCTTCGCGGTATCCGAGGAAGGCAAAGCAATCCTGCTGGTGCAAGCCGAGCGGATAGTAGATCGCGTTTCCGATCTGCTTTTGTGTGAGGTATTCGCGCAGCGCGTCTCGCTGCGCGGTGCGGACGACATACTGGTGATAGATGTGGTGATTCGCGAGCCCGCTCTGGCGATACGTCTCCGCGGGTAACTGCAGGTGCTTCGTCACGCCGCGGCGCGTGAACTCCGCACGATAGTTATCGGCCACGGCACGACGGGCTGCCGACCAGCCATTTAGGAAAGGAAGTTTTACATTCAGAATCGCGGCCTGGATTTCGTCGAGGCGGAAATTGCCACCGATGAAGTGATGGAAGTAGCGCTCCTCCATGCCGTGCTGCCGGCAGACTCGGAGCCGATCGGCGAACTCCTTATCCCGGCAGACGATCAAGCCCGCATCGCCGGCCGCGCCGAGGTTCTTAGAGGGGTAGAAGCTGAAATAGCCGGAGTCGCCCATGGTGCCTGCTTGCGAGCTGGTTCCGTCGGCACGCGGATATTCCGCACCGATGGCTTGGGCTGCGTCCTCGATCACCGGAATTCCGTACTGTCGCGCAATTTCCAGAATCGCATCCATCTCGCAACACAGGCCAAAGAGATGCACGGGCACAATCGCGCGCACGAGTTGTCCCTGGTCATTCGTTAGGCGGCCATCTGCACCGCGTTGGCAATGTTCCTCCAGATATCGCGCGATCGCGGCTGGCGCGATGTTGTAGGTGACCGGATCGATATCTACGAAGACCGGCGTGGCGCCGACGCGAGCGATGCAGCCCGCCGTCGCGAAAAAGGTGTAGGACGTCGTGATAACGGCGTCGCCGGGCCCGATGCCCATGGCCATGAGGATGGCGAGAAACGCATCCGTCCCAGACGAAACCCCGATGGCGTGCGGTGCGGCGCAGTATTCGCACATCGCCCGCTCGAAGGCCTCGACTTTCGGCCCGAGAATGAAGCGCTGATTGCCGAGGATTTCGTCGATCTCCGCGCGGAGCGGCTCCGCGAGCGCACGGTATTGCTCGCTCAGGTCGAGGAGGGGGACGCGCATGGCGCGAAGCATGCCAGTTTCGAAAGCTGGTTCAATCGGAAGTTTGGCTGCTTTCGCCCTCGTTGACCGCCGTCACGCAGTGCGATAGCATGGCTCACATGTCCTTGCTGCGCGGCTTGTTTTGGTTGGCCCTGTTTATCTTCTTCGCGTTTTGCTTCGTCGTGCTTTTTGAATACGGCACCGCAGATTTCAGCAACGGTTTTAAAATCGAAGGCGCTAAAGCGAAAGCCTACGCCATGGAATTTTACAAGCCGAAGAAGGACGACAAGGCGAAGAAGTAGTCACTCGACGAACTCGAGTTCCACCTTACGGTCGAGGTAGCCCTGCGCTTCGGCACGACCGAGAAATTCGCGGATCGCCGCCCGGCCTTTGTCTCCGTAGTCGAGCGTGTAGTCGTTCACGTACATGCCGATAAACTCACTGGCGAGCGACGGATCCATATCGCGGGCATAGGGCATCGAATGACTGACGCCCGCTTCGCGATGAGCGAGTCCGTATTCGATGCTCTCCTGCATGATCGCGAGCAAATCGCGGCGCACTTCGAGCGGAATGTCTTTACGCAAAACATTGCCGCCCAGCGGGAGCGGCAACGCGGTTTCACGCTTCCACCATTCACCAAGATCGATGATTTTCGTGAAGCCGCTCCGCGCGTAAGTGAGTTGGCCTTCGTGAATGATCAAGCCTACGTCCGCCTGAGCGCTTTTCACTT
>JBDUAH010000228.1:0-4343 GCA_040004745.1 Chthoniobacterales bacterium
AGAAGAACGTCCGCCCTTCCGCGCGCATTAGCACACCGGCCGAGCCCAGCACATGCCCCGCATCCAGAAATTCAAAGGTGACACCTTCACCGGTGCGGTTCCCGACGCGTTCGCCACTGAGGCTGATGGCCTGCTTGAAGCGGCAGGAACGCCAGGCCTCGCTCGCCCGATTCGCTTCCTTGTGCGTGAAGAGCGGCAGCGATGTCGTGCCCAGCTCTTCGCGCTGGCGCGTCATGACGTTGACGGAATTGTGCAGCAACGTGCTCCCGATTTCCGCGGTCGCTTCCGTCATAAAAACGCGCGCCTGCGGCTGGCGCCGCATCAGGACCGGCAGTGTGCCGATGTGATCCTGATGTGCATGCGAAATGATGATCGCGTCCACCTCGCGATCGCCCATGGCCTTGAAGTTTGGCAGCGCTTCATCCCCCTGCTCCTTCGGATGCAGTCCGCTATCGAGAATGAAACCCTGCTCGCCGCTTTCGAGGAAATAACAGTTCGCGCCGATCTCGGTGCGCCGGGTGAGATTAATAAATTTCACAGCGCGTGGAGAGCTAGGCGATGGGTGGTGGAATCGTGATGCTGGCCTCTTTCTTGCGGAAGAAAGGAGCGAGGAGAATGGCCAGCCAGAGGGCGCCTAACGGCAAAATGCCAGGCAACCAGATGTTCCAGCGCGAGATCGTTCCGAGCGCGATCAAGCAGTAGGCAGCCGTCGCCGCAATGCCGTAGAGCACCAGATCGAAGCGCTCAATTTTGTGCAGCCAGCCGGCGACGGCGGAGATCAGAAACAGGATCGCGTAATCGAAGAATGGCGTGATCCGGTGGAGAAATCGATTCGCCTGAATGGTGGCGATCGTGGCCGCGAAAAGGTTCGGCGGCGACAGCGGATTGTTCGGCGTGCGGGCCAGAACGATCTGGCCTTTCAAGTCGGTAAACTCGGTGCTTTTCCCGGACTCGTGTTGCTGCGCGGCCAGGAGGAGCTCATTCAAGGCGATATGCCGCGTACGTTGTGCGGTGTTTGGATGAATCAACAACGTGCCATCTGCGCTGATCGGAATCGTTCGTCCGCGCGGTAACGCGATGTGCGAGCCCAGCACGATCTTTACTTCTTCCGGCGTCACCTTTTCCCACAGGAGAACGGCTTGGAGCGGAAACGATGGAATCACTTCACCGCGATAGAGGAAGAGCAGCGGCACACGAATCCTGGACGTAATATCGCGCGGCAGGTTCGCGTATCCGGGAGAGGAGATTAAACGCAGGTCCTCGTTAGGCTGTCGGGTCACGCCAGAGAAGGAGACGAGATTCCCACGCTGCCCTGTCACGTCCGGAAAACCATGAATCTCCGCCCACGGTGCATCGGGATCGGCATTCGCACCCAGCTCCGCCGCGAGCAAAAGTTTCGGCACCCGCATCGCTTGATCGAGGAAGACCTGCTCTTGATCCTTATCGCGCTCGCGCCATTTCAGAATGTTTTCAAACGCCGCCACCCCGGGCTGGAAATCGAGGAGCGATTGCAGATAGAGAGCGAACTCCAGCGGCGAAATCGGATCACTGGGAGCGTTGGTCTTTGTTTCCGGCGCGCTGGCCGGCTTCGAGGTCAACGAATCCGTCCCTATCTCCACCACGGTAAGCGGCACCGGCGGACCGCTGGCCTCGGAATATTTAATGAGCCAGCCGAGAAAAACCTCCTCCGCCGCCGCGAATCTCGGCTCGCGCACGAGCACTATTCCAACCAGCAGAACCACCAGCATGAGCCATGGTGAAGGTCGCTGCATCGCGGCTGAAAGTAGGAAGTCTCGGGGTAAAGACAAACTAAAAGGGCGTCGTCGGCCGAGCCTGCGCCCGCTTACTTCTCCTGCCATTCCTGATTTCGAAAGACCGCGCTATCGGCTCCACTCCAGCATGCGCAAGATTGGCGCCTCGGCGCGCTGCCGGAGCGGCTCTGGGAGAGTGATCTCCGGCTCCATATTGAGCAGGGCCGCATGCGCCTTCTCCAGCGTGTTCAATTTCATGAAACGGCATTCCGCGCAGGCGCAGCGATCCGTTGGCCCTGGAATGAAATTCTTTCCCGGCACTTCCTTTTGCAAACGGTGGAGCATGCCCGCTTCCGTCACGACGATGATGTCGTGCGCGGGCGATTGCCGCACGTAGTCGACCATCTTTTCCGTCGAACAAACCTCATCCGCCAGCAGACGCACGGCATACGGACACTCAGGATGTGCGACCACGGGCGCGTCGGGATATTGCTCGTGAATCTTCCGGATGCTGCGCGCGGTGAATTCGACGTGCACGTAACAGTTCCCCTGCCACAAATCCATCGGGCGTCCGGTTTTCTCGATCACCCACGCGCCGAGATTTTGATCCGGGACGAAAAGGATGTTTCGATCGGCCGGCGCGTGTTGGACTATTTTCTCCGCGTTACCGCTGGTACAGATCACATCGGAGAGCGCCTTCACGCCCGCGCTGCAATTGATGTAGGCGATCACGTAGTAATTCTTATCAGCGTGCTCTTTCAGAAAGGCTTCCAGCTTGTCCGGGGGACAGGATTCCGAGAGCGAGCAGCCGGCATCGAGATCGGGCAAAAGGACGCGCTTGGTCGGATTGATGATCTTCGCCGTCTCCGCCATGAAATGGACGCCGCAGAACAGGATCACTTCCGCCTCGGTCTCGCGTGCCTTGTAGCTCAAGCCTAACGAGTCACCCACGTAATCCGCGATGTCCTGCAACTCCGGCACTTGATAATTGTGCGCGAGAATGACGGCGTTCCGCTCGCGCTTCAGTTCCGCGATCTCCTCTACCAGATCGAGACCGAAGTTTACACCTGTCGAAACCATCGCTTACGTTCCCGCATTCTCATGGGTACTCAAACGACGCTCGGTTTCATCGGCGCGGGCAAGCTAGCTGGCTCCGTTATTCGCGGTCTTATCCGGGCGAAATATTGTGCGCCGGAAGACATCATCGCGGGCGAACCGAATGACACTCTTCGCGCCCTTTTAGAAAAGGAAACCGGCGTTCAGGTGACCGCAGAGAACGCAGATGTCGCGGAGAAATCGGATTTCATCTTGCTGGGCGTAAAGCCGATGGTGGTCTTGCCCGTGATCAAGGAAATATCCGACGCGCTCAGAGGAAAACTCGTCGCCTCCCTCGCCGCCGGTATTCGACTTGAGAGCATGGAAGCTTTGTCCGGCGCCCGTTTCCTCCGCGTCATGACGAACACGCCGTCGGCCATCATGCGAGGCGCGACCGCTTTCGCACCGGGCAGCCGCACCACGATGGAGGATCTCGCGTTAACCAAGAAAATCTTCGGCGCGATCGGCGTCGCCTTGCAGGTCCGCGAAGAAAATATCGATGCCGTCACTGCTCTCGCCGGGAGCGGTCCCGCGTTCGTCTATTCTGTGATCGAAGCTCTTGCCGACGGCGGCAAAGAAACAGGTTTGCCGGCTGAAATCGCGCTCGCCTTGGCCACGCAGACCGTCCTCGGCGCATCCCAACTTGCCGCCGAAAGTAATCTCTCGCCCGAAGAATTACGACTCATGGTCATCACCCCAGGGGGCACCACGGCCGCTGGCCTCGAAGCCATGAAAAAGCACGCCACCAGCGAAGGCCTCATCGCCGCCGTCCAGGCTGCCGCCGCACGCGGCGCAGAGATGTCCAAACCAGCCGCCAGTCGTTAGGCCAAGGTCGCGCGCATTACGTCGAGCGGAGCATCGCGATCGAACCAACTTTCGAAGGAAAGCGCGCCCTGGTGCAGCAGCATGGAACGGCCATTCGCGCTCCGCGCACCCGCCTCAGCGGCAGCTGTAAGGAGAGGAGTGCGGGCGTGGTGGTAGACGGTGTCGTAAACCATCAAATGCGGAGCAAGCACAGACGCCGCCAGCGGCGATGGATCGGAGCGCTGCAAACCAAGCGGTGTGGCATTTACCACCAGGTCCACGTTCGCGATTTGCAGGCGCAAGGCGCGCTCTTCCCATGCCACTGCTTCCAGCCGCGCTACCGGCGCAGAAACACGCGTATCGGTGAAGAACCGTTTGAGCTGTGCCGCCAGAGATTGCGCTTTTTCCAGAGCGCGATTTACCAAGACGAGGCGTTCGCAGCCTTCGGCCGCGCATTGCATGGCGATGGCTCGTCCCGCCCCCCCACCCGCGCCTAACAAGAGGACGCGGAGATCCCGCAGATCGACCGAGAATTCGCTCCGGATCGCACGCGAGAAGCCGGGACCGTCGGTGTTCGAGCCGATTAGTTTTCCATTTTCAATGCGCACGGTATTGATCGCTCCGACGCGGCGTGCGAATTTGTCCAACTCGTCCACCAGTCCGGCCGCTGCCACTTTATGCGGGAGGGTGAGA
>JBDUAH010000029.1:0-14707 GCA_040004745.1 Chthoniobacterales bacterium
CCTGGCGATTTTCCATGATAACCTATGTAAGACTAAGCCGGAACCCGACACGGCGACTTTGAAAATTGCGGCAAATGGGAGTCGAAGAGCGTCTTGCAATAATGCTCACAAGCGACGATAAGTCCACTCCACAAAAAGATCTGCCGCACCGCCGTGGGCGAGGCTGATCTGAACGGGTTCCCCCCTTCCGCACACTCTGCCCAATGCTCGCGCCCATGGATGAAAGTCGTCCGCCTTTGTCGCGACGATGAAGGTCCCGCCGGAAGAACCTCAGGCCCCATTCCGAGGCGGCTTCAGTGATTTGTTCATCGCCCGGGTGTTGTGTGCCGTGGCGCTCGCGATCGCGCTTCTCCCCTATCTGAATCCCGGCTTCTACAGTGACGATGTCTTCAACAGCGTTTTTCTAGGAGAACTGCACATCAAGGGTCTTTCCCTCTGGCAAAGCATTGTTGCCACGAATCATTCCTGGATGACCTGGAATGGCCGTCTGTTCCCAGTAGGGATCGTTACCGGCTCACTCGCGTGGTATTTTGCATCCGGCCAGATAGCCAGTCGACTCCTCCAGATTTCCTTAATCATTCTGAATCTTTTCGTTTGTGTCCGATTGCTCCGAGGTCTCACGAAATCCAGTACCTTCCCTCTGCTTTTTCTCGCCACCATTCCCGCCTTCTTTCAGGCTCGGTTGGACCACGATCCGATGACGTCTTTCAGCCCGCTCCTCCAGACGGTGCTGTTGCTCATCCTGTTGGCGGTCTTGTTCTTTTTGAAATATTTGGAGAAGGGGCGCCCGGCGGACCTATTCATCAGTTTGCTTTGCCATACCGGCGCGCTCCTCACTTACGAACTCGCTCTCACCGCCATCGTTATAATGGTAGCGGTGACCGCATGCCGGGGGGACCGCTTCCGGCGCCGTTCACTCCTGGCGTTAGGGGGGCAAACTGCCCTCTTCGTCGCCTTCCTTGGCGCCAGTGCGTATTTGAGAGCACACGCTGTGGCCGGAGCGAGTTCATACAGCGGAACCCGATTGAGTCTCACGACCACTGCGCTCCACGCCTTTCCGATTCAGTTACTGGCAGCCGCTCCCTTGGATTATCTGATTTTCGATCCGCACAAAATTTTTCGCCCCTTCCCCTGGCCCGATCCCCAAGGTTGGATTTTGGCTTCACTGCTTTTCGCAGCAACGGCCGGCGCTACTTCTATCGTCTTGCGACGAAGCCCCGAAATCCTGCAGAACCGACGAACGATTCTTCTCATCGGAGGGAGCCTCTGGCTCGTGCCCACGGTGCTTGTCTGCGTGAGTCAAAAATATCAGGAGTTTCTGCGCTGGGGCTGGGGTTACCTGCCTGTTTACGTGGAGTTCTTTGGGGTCGCGTTCATCGTGGCAGCAAGCGTTTCATCCTTCCATCATTTGCTGCGGACTAGGGGCTCGAATTGGCTGCATTCTTCCTTTCGGGCAGCCTTCTCAATCCTGTTGGGAGCCGTGGCCGCTGGCGGTTTTCTCACCAATTCCTTCGCCATCGAATACCAAAATAGGACGCTCCGGTATCCGCGAGAGTTTATCGGAGAAGCCGCCAGACATGGTCTTTTTTCGCAGGTCCCAGAGGGCAGTGTCATCTTGCGCGAGCCTATGCTTCCTTGGGACACCGCTGCGTTTTATCGGCTGCACGCAGGCCGTGCGTTTCGGATTCAGACTCCGCAACAATGGCTTGAGCAAGAGCCGGACACATTTTTCTCCCACAAAACGCCCGACCGGACTTATGTCTTGCACTACCTGAGCGACGGTCATCGGGACGGAGCCGGAGGTGCCATTCTGGCTCGCCTGGCGGCGGCTGATTATCAAAAGAAGGGCGAAAGCGTTACCCTATTAAATCGGATTGAAAGAGATCCAGTCTTCTTTCTTCGTGAACCCAGAGTCGGAAAAAACGCTCTCCCGTTGATCGCCGAGGGAATGCCCACATCCGATCAAATAAGTCCCGTTCCCATCGGCATAAATCTGGGCGATCGCGCGGCCATACAAACCGGTGTTGATTGGAAACGCGGGGCCTTGCCTCCCGGACCATACCAAGAACTCGGGCTCTCTTACGGACAGCCCCTGCCTTTTCGATCACCAGTCGAACTGTCCGCGAAACCCTTGCTGCCCGTCGCCCGACCTGATCCTACCTATGTGCTTGATTTTCCGCGCGCCGAAGATGAGGCGCAGAACGATCACAAGCAAGTGCGGGCGCTAGCTTTTAAGGCTGAGCGAATCCCGCATGGAATCGCTTTAACTGCATCCCTGCAGTCGAGAGTGGAATTGAATATGCACAATATGGCAGCGGGTTTTGGATTGGCCTTCCGCGTTCGGCCGGATCGCCAGCAACGCCAGTATGCTTGTCTCTTTAGCTGTTACTCCCCGGATTTCCGAGGGCTTAGCCTCGCGCACGCAGGCGGGCCAGAATCGAATCAGTATGTGTTCAGGATTGGAAACGGCCGAAACTGGGAGGCGGCCGGCACTCTCGCCCTTCCCGCAGATCAATGGAGCTTGGTCATTCTTAACCTGTCGAGCGCCGGCATCAAAGTTTACTCCACAAACGGGGGTGCTCTTTCGACCCATCTCCAAGCCGGAGTTCCGGCGTTGCCACCGGGAGAACCGGAACTTCTCCACCTCGGAAACTGGCCCGCAGGCGACCGTCCCTTCGGCGGAGATATCAGTCACCTAACCATCGCCGACCGCCCCTTTAGCGAGCAAGAGATCGCGGCTGCGCTGTCGGCCTTTACGATTTGGAAATCCCAGATCAACTCTGGGACGGATTAGGCGTTCATCCCCGGGCTTCCGCCGCCCGCATCTCGGACCGGCCCGCGAAAGGTGGAGAAATACCAGATGCCACCCGGGATGCTCCAGAGCAGATCGTTCGAAACCAGGAGAAGCGAGAGTGCCACCGCGATTTCCGGTGCCACGCTGCCGCCCGCGCTGCTCAAGCCGATTTCCATGTGCCTGAAATAACCGATGAGCAAAAGCTCGCGGAGACCGTGGCCGTTAATCGTGATCGGCAGGAGCATCATGAAAAGCACCACCGGCACCATGAGCACGACCTGCGTGTAGGTGATGCTGATCCCGAGCGATCGCGCGAAAAGGTAGAAGACCGTAAACGTGACGAAGTGAACCGCGAGCGCGAGTACGAAAACAACGCCAAGCGCAGGACCGGAGGCGAGATGAGTCTTTGTCGCTGCCAGCATCCGCTGCAAACGCCCCAACCAAGTCGTGCGGCGGAGAACGCGAAAAACGAGCCAGCCTACGACCGCGCCCGCGATCGCAAGACCGATGACGAGCGAGGCGACCTTCGGCGCAGTCCATACCGGGCCGCGCCCTGCGAGAACTTGCAGCGGTATCGGTTCCAGAATAAATCCGAGCAGGGCCAGGGTGAGCAGCGCGACCAGTGCGGCTAGGCGGTCGAAAAAGATCGTCGCGACCGCGGCCGCCTTTCTATCCGGAGCGATGCGGCAAAGCTGGTAGATTTTCATAACATCGCCGCCGGTGCTGCCGGGCAAGATGGAATTGAAAAACTGTCCACCCCAAACCAGCGCAAAGACGGTGCGGCCATGCAGGTGCAGCCTTTGCTGAGCGAGCAGAATCCGCCAGCGCAACGTTAACCCAGCGATGATCAAAAACGACACTGCCCATCCCGTGGTCGCCCAGCGCAAATCCAGACGCGCGAACACCGCGGCCAACTCCGTCCAGTTCACCTTCCGCGCCACGAGGGCGATCAGCCCTAACGAGACGAGCCCGCGGAGAAGAAACTTGAGGCGCGCGCCGGTCAGAAATTAATCCGCTCTTTTTCCACCACCAGCGGCCGGTGTAGGACCTGGGTGTGGATGGCTCCGATGTATTCTCCGAGAATCCCGATGAAGAAGAGTTGCACCGAGGAAAAAAGAAAGAGCCCGATAATCATCGGGGCCAGGCCGACGGGGAAATTGTCCCAAAAGATCAGTTTGTAGATCATGTAAATTATGGCCACGAGGAGGCTGAGCAGAGACATCCCAAACCCCATCATGGTCGCGAGGCGCAGCGGCACCTTCGAGTGGCTGGTGAAGCCCAGCATGGCCATATCGTAGAGGGTGTAAAAGTTGTTTTTGGTGATGCCACTTTTTCGATTCGGTTGCAGGTAGGGAATGCGTGCAACCTCGTAGCCGAGCTCAGAAATCAAGCCGCGGACGTAAGGGTAGGATTCATCGAGTGCGCGAAACTGTTCGATTACGCCGCGATCGTAGAGGCCAAACCCGGTCACATTCTCCAGCAGCTTGACGTCGGCGAGTCGCCTGACGAGGCGATAGTAAAACCTACGAATGAAGAACATCAGTCCGCTCTCCGCGCTTTGCGTTTTTTCGCCGAGCACGATTTTGAATCCCTCTTCCCATTTTTTCAAAAACTCCATGATCAGCGGGGGCGGATCCTGCAGGTCGGAGACCATGACGATGACCGCATCGCCGCCGGCTTCGAGAAATGCATGATAAGGCGAGCGGATATGACCGAAGTTCCGCGCGTTCACGATTACTTTGACTGCCGGATCGTCCGCAGCTAAGCGGCGCAGGATGGCTACGGTTCCATCTTGCGAATGATTATCGATGTAAAGCTGCTCGTATTCGTATTGTGGAAGTTGCGCGAAGACGGCTTTGATTTGCCGGTATAGTTCCTCAACATTGCCTTCCTCATTATAGCAAGGCGTGACCACGCTTATCTTGCGCGCGCTCAAGATTTGCAGCGTGCCGCGGGCACAGCGTAACAGACAATTTCCCAGCACTCGTCCGAGTAGCGGCGGAGAAACAACCGATAATCGGGGTTAAACTCGTGAATGAGAAGCGGCAGTTGCCAAAGATGTTCCTGCGCATGGTAAAGGCAGATCGCGAGTATGGGCTGGTCACCGGAAATGATTTGCTTCGCGCCTCGGAGCGCCGCCGGCTCCGCACCCTCGATGTCCATCTTGATAAAAGTTGGTTTGAATTCGGCCACCGCTTCATCAAGTGGCCGGCACTCGACCTCCATCTGTCCGGAACCGACCGAGGACGCCGCTGTTCCCGTGGAATCGAAGGTGAGCTTCTCGCGTCGCTCACCGGTGGCGTAAGGCAAAAGACGGATTTTCTCCGCTTGCTCAGGCGGTAAGCTGCTCCGCCATTTTTCAAATCGGGTTCGGGTCAGCGGATCGGGTTCCAACCCGACAGCGGCGCGGAAGGAATCGCCCCGCCTTTGCAGAAAAGCCCGAATGCTATCGCCATCGAACGCTCCGCAATCCACAAAAACTTCGTCGTCAGTCAGGTCAAAAAGGTCGGATGCAAAATAGGTTTCGTCGACCGGAGCATGGGGAGGCAGAGAAGTCGGCTCGAGACCGGTGCGCCATTCGAGCTGACCGAGGAACTCTTGCTTCGAAGTTTCGTCCGACCATAGGCCGGACGCTTTTCGAATTGCATCGGCTTGCGCAAGGAGACTGCCCGGTAGCTCAAGCGCTCCATGGGGAAGAAAAGTGTCGGGATAGGTCCAGGCAAGTTCTGGAAATCCGAGGGAGGTAACATTCAAGCCTTGCAGTTGTTCGCGCAGCGGGCTGCTGGTATAAACGGTCGCGACGAAGGTGGCGTCCTGCCCGAAACGGGCGACGGCTTCGGCGGGCGAGTAAACCGTCAACCCATCCACCGAGGTGCCGGATAACTCGGGCCGGTTGTCCATAAAAGCCAAGGGCGCGCGGCCCATGGCGATTAATCTGCGATTCACCAGGCGTCCGAGGGGACCGGCACCACACAGGACAAAGCGGGTCGACTCGCTGGGCCTCTGCGCGGCTATGCGCTCTGCAAAATTCTCCATCGCCTGCTTGGGACTTTGCCGCAGGACCGCTTCCACACTCTCCTGATAAGATTTATCCATCGCTGATACGGGCTAGGTTTTTTTTTGGGATTGAATAGCAAACAACGTCGCCAAACTCGTCGTCATAGCGCCGGAGATAAAACGACGAGTCCGGAGTGAGGCGCTTCATCTCGAGCGGAATTTGCCAAAGGTGATCCTGCACGTGGTAAATACACGCGGCCAACTTGGGATGATGGGTCTGAATGGCTCGTTCCCCGCCCTTCAACGCATCGATTTCGGCTCCTTCAATATCCATTTTAATATAGCTAGGGGCCACCTCGCCCAGAGTGTCGTCGAGCCGCTTGAGCGGCACTTCTAGCGTGCCTTCGGAAGTGATACAACTCGAAACAGAGCCGAGCGCTTCGAACCGCACGCTCCCCTCACTCGCCCCCAGTGCGCATTGCTCGATGCGCACTTTTCGCCGCGCCTCCGGGTCCAAGGTTTGGACGTAACTATCGAGCTTAAGACAATTTTCTGGATCCGGTTCGTAGCAGATTGCCGCGGCAAAGCGGTTCGCGGTTAGACCCAGGAAAGCACGCAGGGTGTCGCCGTCGAACGCGCCACAGTCCACAAAGGATTCGTCATTCGAAAGGCGAATCAAGTCCGCCGGAAAATAGGTGTCCTGGATGGGAGCACCCGGCGGGACGGCACCCGCATCGCCCAGTAACATCCATTTGAGCTGGACTAAAAATTCCGCCCGTGAGGTTTCATCCGCAAACAGAGCGAAGGCCTGCCGCATGGCGTTTTCCTTTTCCAGCGCGCGACTGGGAAGGTCCAACCGGTAATGGGGCAAAAGCAACTCGGCGTGTTTCCAGAACAAAGGGAGGAAGCTCGCCACTTTTCCAAAGCCGGCAGATCCCAAGTTCTGCTTCAAGGCACCGAAGCGCCGGTCCTTCCCTGGACTCCAAACCGCAACGACGCACACGGAGTTTTTTCCGAAAAGCCGACCAGCCTCTGCCACGGAATAGACGGGAAGATTCGCGATGGTTTGACCCCACAAAGACTCGTTGGCGTCGACAAAAGCGAGCGCAGGCGTCGTCGTGTGGCTGAGCGCCACCGCGAGTTTGCGGCCGAGATTGCCACATCCGTAAATGACAATGGACGAACCGGAACCCGCTATCTCGTCGAAAGCTCTTCGCTCCCGGGCGGCGAGGGCCGGCAGCTCAGTTTGAAGGAAGGCATTGAATTTTTCGGACGCGTCCATTGGCAGCTACTCTTGCAAAGGGGTTACGATCATGTTTGATCGAAATTCATCTCGATCAAGAAAAGGAAAGAGATCTTCGAGCGGCTTCGAGACCATGGAGCCGTCCGCCCGCTGCATCGAGCGAACGCTCGGGATGCGCGGTTCCGCCGGCAAGACCATGATTTCGCAAATGGAAGGACCGTGTGTCTGAAGAACGCGCCTGATCTCTTCCCGCAAGGCGCTCGGTTGCGAGACTCGCGTCGCTTCGAGGCCGAACGCCTTCGCGACCTGCCCCAGATCGGGCAGGCTCAGGCCGCTGGTTGTGTCAGCCGCGACCAATCGCTTGAAGTAATTTGTCTGCGACGCGCGGATCGAGGCGTAGCAGTCGTTATTGATGACGAAAAATTTTATTGGCAGATTCAAGCGGCGAACCGTTTCCAGTTCCTGTATGTTCATGAGAAAGCCCCCGTCTCCATCAATGCACAGCGTGCGACGTCCCCCGGAAGCGAGACAGGCGCCGATCGCGGCTGGTTGGGCCAGGCCCATAGCGCCAGTTCCTTTGTTATGAAAAATCCTCTGTCCCTTCTTCGCTTTGAAAGCGGTCAGGAAGATTTCGCAGGCCAGGCCGGAGCTGCCTGGTAGCACGATATCGCCTTCCGCCGCCTCCTGCGAAAGGATTTCGGAAAAGGCGTAGGTGTTAATTCCGTCGGCCTGCTCTCTCTGCTCCGCCGTGACAAAAGGGTAGCGACTTTGCCAACCGCGGCACCGATCAAGCCAACTCGTGCGAGCACGCTCCTCGATTTCGGTCGATCGCTGCATGAGTGCTTCCAGGAAAACCTTCGCGTCGCTGGAGACACCGATGTCGATGATCGCCCCCAGTTTGCGAATTTCGGCTTCGTCGATGTTGACCATGACTTTCCTGGCCCCGCGCGCGAGGCAGCCTGGCGCATACGCGATCAACGCCATATCCAACCGAGCGCCCAGGATCAGAAGGAAATCGCTGTTCTGCAGAGTGAAGTTCGCGCCGCGGGAAGCGATGCCTCCGGGCATCCCGAAACACAACGGATGATCCGCGGGAATCAAATCCACGCCTAGGCGCGTGGTCAGCACCGGCACGCCCATTTTTTCTGCGGCTTCCAAAAAGAGGCCATCAACGCCGGCGATACGCACGCCATTGCCGGCGAGAATGACGGGCCTTTCAGATTCGTTCAGGAGTTTAAGGATGGCGGTGAGGTTTCCTTCCGTTATCTCCGCGGAAGCGGCAGGCGACTCGGAAGGATCAAATCGGACAAGGTTTTCCGGGTCGATGTTGGCCGCTTGAACATCCAGCGGAAGGTCGAGCCAGACCGGTCCGGGACGTCCACTTCGAGCGAGATGCGCGGCCTTTTCGAGATGATAGCGGATCTTTTCCGGCTCCAAGACGGTGACGGCATATTTAGTGATCGAAGAAACAATGGTCACCAGGTCGATCTCCTGGACGCCGAGCTGGCGTAGTCCGCGTTGGCCTTTAAGGTCGGCACGTTTGGCCTGTCCGGACAAAAAAAGCACAGGCGTGGAATCCAACCACGCGGCAGCCACGCCGGTCACGGTATTGGTCCCGCCGGGCCCGGCCGTCACCATGGCCACGCCCAGATTGTTCGTCACGCGCGCGTAGGCTTCGGCCGCGATAGCGCAGGCCTGTTCGTGCAGGTTGCAGACGTAATCGACGCCAGCACATCCCCCTAACGAATCGTTGAGGTGCATGGCGCCCCCACCCGGTAGAAGGAAGACGTGCTTGACGCCTTGATCGGCCACAAACTGCAACACGTAATCTGACAGCTTCATCGCAAGAGGAAGCCGAGCAATTCGCGGACGGCGCCATGGCCTCCTGGAAGTTTGCAAACATACCTGGCTGCGGCGAGCGCGGCTTCGTGTGCATCGCAGGGCGCGGCGGAGAATCCGGCGAGCTGCATCGCTTCGAGGTCGTTGATGTCGTCTCCCATAAAGCAGACTTGCGCCATGCCGATCTGTTCAGCTTCGGCAAAGGCGCGCAGGGCGGTCGCTTTGTCGCCGCAACCCTGCCAAACGCGGCCGATCTTCAACTTGGCGGCGTAGCGGTCCACGAGCGCATTCTCCTCGCCGGAAATAAGGCCGAACTTCATTCCCGCCTTCATCGCGCGCGAGATGCCCATGACATCCCGAAAGGAAAAGCGCTTCATCTCCGCCCCGTCCATTCCCCACCAGAACGTCCCGTCCGTCAAAACGCCATCGACGTCTAAAACCACCGCCTTAATCTCGCGCATTAGGTGTCAGCTTTTAGCCCGACCCGTCGCAGCTTTTTCATCACCGCGACCTCGCGCTCGCTTACCGTCTTTTTGCCGTCGCCCATCGAACTCTCCACCAGCCTGATATCGCGCAGCAAGCGGCTAAGACCGCTGGGCTCGAGCGAAGCGGCTTGATCGGATCCCCACATGGAACGGTCGAGTGTAATATGTCGCTCGACAACGCAGGCGCCTAAGGCGACCGCAGCGACGGAGGAAGGAATGCCCGTCTCATGCCCGGAATAACCGACGGGCACTCCATAGCGCTGTCGAAGCTCGGGAATCTGGCGCAAATTGAGTTCTGGATAATATGAGGGGTAAGCGCTGCAGGTGTGCATGAGCACCAACTCATCCTTGCCTAGAACCGCGACCGCGTGATCCACCTCCTCATATGTGCTCATCCCGGTGGAAAGCATGATTGGTTTTCCCTGCGCTCGGGTATGTCGTAGGAGAGCGTCGTCGGTTAACGACGCGGACGCGATCTTGTAACAAGGCACAGGAAAACGGGCGATGAAATCGACCGACGGTTCGTCCCAACAGGAGGCAAACCAGATAATTTCCATCTCTTTGCAAAACTCGTTTATCTCCTCGTACTGCTCTTGATTGAATTCCAAGCCGCGCTTCAAGTCTCCATTAGTCGCACCGAACGGATTTTCCCGTGGCTTGGCCAATTCATCCGCGGTGTAGACGATATCAATAGTGCGTTTTTGAAACTTAACGGCGTTGCAACCGGCATTCTTCGCTACCGAAATCAGGTTCTTCGTAAGATCCAGATTGCCGTTATGGTTGATCCCGATCTCCCCGATGACGAAGCATGGGTGCCCGTCGCCGACCAAAGTGTTACCGATTTTTATTTCTGGCATATGATTCAAATTTTGAGTTGCACTGCAGGTTTCGCGCCGTCTTCTTTTTTTTCAATATAATTCACTCAGCCGGGAAGAAGCGCTCTTCCAATTCTGTGGAAAGCCAATGGTAGACAGGAAGATGCAGCTCTTGGATATCCGCCACGATTTCTTTCGGGACCCGGATGGTAATCTCTGCCAGGCGGCTAATTTCGCCGCCGCCTTTACCGGTCAATCCGATGGCCCGCAAACCGAAGGCGTTGGCCACTGTGACCGCGTTTACGATATTTCGCGAGTTGCCCGAGGTGCTGATCGCAAGCAAGACATCGCCAGGTTGGCCCAACACGTAGACCTGCTGGGCGAAAATGAGATCGGCGTCAAGATCGTTGGCGACTGCGGTGATGAGGGATACATGCGAAACGAGGGAAATCGCCGGCAATCCACCCTGCAATTTCGCTCCTAGCGAGGTCCCATACGCCCCAGCAAATGCCGTCAGTTTCTCCACCTCGGACTGAGGCAGGGACCGTGGCTTGCGGAAGCCCTTCATCAACTCGGCCACCACGTGCTCGCTGTCGGCCGCACTGCCCCCATTGCCGCAGATGAGAAGCTTTCCGCCGCCCTCGTATGCCGTAGTCATCGTAGCCAGAGCCGCGTTCAATTCGTTCTCGCAATCCCGCAACGAAGGATAGCGTTGGAACAGAGCGGTTTGGTGCTGTGATTCCCGCATATCGTTCATCTTCATACGCACGCTTGCTGCGCGCGCAACACTCTGAAGGTGCGACGCACGGCTTCGTTCAGGTTTAACCAATGGTTCCAGCCGAGAGGTCATCGTGTGCGGCGAACCGACGGCACATAACGCGAGGGTGGCGCTCCGGGTTGAGCGATCCGGTCCGGCTTGCGTGTCTTCGCGGCCCGCTCAATCCAGTCGTTCACATCAGAACTGGCGGGTTTGATCAACGACAGATTCAATTTCTCGCAGAGATCCACGGATGCCTCGTGAACGGCGACGCGCTGGGGATGCAGCCAGCCTTCAACACCGCTCCCACCAGCGTCGCCAGATCATCCTCGATAGACGCGTCTCCATCGTCTTTTGAGGTAAGGGATGTCGGTTCGATCCTTGAAATCCTTGTGGATGAAATTATCCACGTCGCGGAACTGCAGCTTGATCGTGGCGCGGACATTGGGTCCCTTCAAAGGAGGCGCCGCTCTGGAAAGCCGATAGTTGTTGTGCCGCATGGTGAACGGTTTCGAGCAATAGTCCGGCGGGCCAAAGGCAATGGCACGAGTTCTGGCCCGTCCCTAAAGCACAAACGCTTCCAATTCTGAGAAAGCTTTCAGCGTTGCGTAGGGCGCGTGCTTTGTGCGTTCCACCACGCGGCCGTAGCCATAGTTGGCTGCGACGAAACGAAAGCCGCACGCCGCCGCCGCGTCGGCGTCATCCACGCCGTCGCCCACAAAGAGTGTTCGCTCCGGCGCGAGCATATAGTCGCGTCGCATCAGGAGCGCACCCTCGGACTTGGTCGAAAAGCCGGGCTCGTGCGAATCGGGCGACACCACCGCATCGAAATACTGTTGGATGGCGTTTTGCTGGACGATGGTGCGCGTTGGGCCGGCGCGTTTATTCGTTAGGATAAACATCTTCACGCCGCTTTTCGCCAGCTTCAGCAAAGTCTCGGCCACGCCGTCGAAGAGTCGCGCTTCCCGGCAGCCGTCCGTGTCATAGTCGGTCCGAAAAGTCGCGACCAACCGGCCCAGCTCCCGCGCCGGAAGTTCGGGCCATAAGCGGGCAAACATCGTCGGCAAAGGAGGCCCTATCACATCGCGAATCTTTCCCACGGCAGGCCCTGGTGAACACTGCGCCACCGCGCGTTGCAACGACGCCTCGATTCCCGGCAGCGAGTCGACCAGCGTTCCATCCAGGTCGAAAAGGATTGCCGTTACGGCCTCGTCACTCATCGCGGCAGGGCATAGGCGACGATGTCGAAGCCATTGAATTGGTGGTATCGGAGCGCCAGTTGAGCGTCCGGGTCCAGCTCGTGCATCAGTTTGGGCAGCGTCCAAAGATGTTCCGGTGCATGATAAACGCAGACCGCGAGTGTCGGCTGATGTTCGGAAATCATGCGCGGAGAGCGATTTTGTTCATGATAAAGAAGCGAAGCGGGCGGTTTTGCGAATCGCGTCGGGTAAATCAACCCACTCCTTCAGATGTAACTCGGAGGTCGCCCGAGTGTTGTCTGGAACGTAGCGGGTGATGGCACCTTTCGGGTCGGGAGTCTTTGCGGTAACGATTTCGACCGTGCCACCCATCGCGTCGCGCACCGTGGTGGCGAGCTGTCCGATCGTCAGATCCTTCGCGGATCCGACGTTATACGGACGCATCGGCGTGCCGCGAAAGAGGATCGTCCAAAGCCAAATCGCGAGGTCGGCTGTGTGAAGATACGACCGCAAAGGTGTGCCATCGCCGCCGATTCGGATAGGTCCGCCGGCGAGCGCATCGCGGATAAAATTTCCAATCGCAAAGTGGGTGTCGAGCGGCAGGAACGGACCCACGAACGCGAAGCAGCGCGCGATCAGCGGCTCGATGCCGTGCTGCTTGCGAAAGAAGGCGCAGAGAAGTTCTGCGGCGCGCTTTCCTTCGCCATAAGCGGAGCCGGCTTGGGTGCAATCAGGACCGCCAGCGAAGTCTTCAGGGATGTGAGTCATCTCGCTCGGCTGCGGTCCGTAGACAGCGCCGGAGCTGGTGAGCAGGAAACGCTTCGCTCCAGTGGCGACCGCAAACTCCAGCGCATTCCGCGTCCCACTTATAATGGTGTCGAACATCCGCAGCGGCTCGTCCGCGTTTAACTGCGCGCTGGCTTCTGTGGCCGCGTGGATAACGAAATCGAACGGAGCCTCGCAGTTCTGCGCGCGGGCATCAGCTACGGTGAAGCTCCTGACATCGCCGCGGACGAACTGGATCGCGCGATCCTTCATCAGATGCGGAGCCTTGAGCGCAAATTTTTCCGGGTCGCGACTCAGGACGACCATGTGGGCACTCAGAGCGAGAGAGCGATTCACATACGCAAAGCTTTCGAGCAACCAGCGACCGAAAAATCCGGTGCCGCCGGTGACGAAAATGCGACGTCCGCGCAGCGGTTCCCAAAGCGAGCGCGTGTGCGCCAGGATGTGATCCAGATCTTCCGCCAGCGGGTTTGCGTGGGCTGGCTCCGCGGTCACGATTGCTGGCAGAATTTGCCGATGATCTCGATCACGTAATCGAGCATCTCGCGCGTGAGACCGGGATACACCCCGATGAAGATGGACTCGTTCATGATCCGATCCGCGCCGATCATTTCGCCGACAACGCGGAAGGATTCCGGGCGATCCTTGCGCAACTGCACAAACGCTGGTTGGCGCAGCAGATTCCCGCCGAAGAGCATCCGGTTTCCAATGAGATGCTCGTCGAGATGTCTCGCGAATTCCGTCCGCGAGAACGGCGCGCTCGGTCTAACAAGCAGCATGAAACCGAACCACGAGGGAGCGCAACGTGGACGTGCTGCCGATTCCCACTCGAAACCATCGCGCGACCACTCCTTGGCATGCGTCGGTAAATGGAACTCGAAAAACTCGTCGAGATGCGCCAAACCATTGCGGAGGTATTCCCAATTCGCGCGACGCGCTTCGCCGAACGCGGGTAACTTTTTCAGCTGCGCGCGCCCGATCGCGGCCTGAATGTCGAGCGGCTTCAAGTTGTAGCCGAGGTGCGAGTAAATGTATTTGTGATCGTAGCCTTCCGGCAATTCGCCGAGCTGCCAGCCAAAGCGTTTGCCGCAGGTGTTGTCCTTCCCGCTCGCGCACCAGCAGTCGCGGCCCCAATCGCGGAAACTCTCGACCAACACCTTGAACTGCATGTTGCGCACCACATTGACCGCACCGCCTTCGCCGAGAGTGAGATGGTGCGGAGGGTAAAACGATTGCGTCGAGAGATCGCCAAAGGTGCCGGTTAATTTTGCCTCCGCCCCTCCGGATGCCGTGTAGGTGGAACCGAGCGCGTCGCAGTTGTCTTCGATCAGCCAGAGTTCGTGCTCGCGGCAAAAGGCGGTGATGCGTTCGAGATCGAAGGGATTGCCCAACGTGTGCGCCATCATCACGGCTTTTGTGCGTCCGGGCACGAAGGCTTCTTCCAGTCGCTCCAAGGACGCATTGAGCGTGCGCGGATCGTTGTCGAGAAAGACCGGGACGGCGCCGTTCTGAAGGATGGGCGCAACCGTGGTGGGGAAGCCCACCGCGCAGGTGATGACTTCATCGCCGGGGTTCACTCGTCGGTCGCCTAATTTATGACTCGTTAGGGCAGAGAACGCGACGAGGTTGGCGGAAGAACCGGAATTCACCAAAAGCGAGCGTTTGATCCCGAGGACGGCTGCCAGTTCCTGCTCGAAGGCGTCGCCTTCCGGGCCGAGCGTGAGCCAGAAATCGAGGGTGGAAGAAACTGCGGCTTCCACTTCTTCCTCGGTGAAGACGCGACCCGCATAGG
>JBDUAH010000229.1:0-4308 GCA_040004745.1 Chthoniobacterales bacterium
ACTTTGGATTCGCGCCACGGACCGGGGCACCCAATTGCAGATCACGGCGCCGCTGATTGCCGCGGAAGTGCGCAAGGGAGACAGCATCGCGGTCAACGGCTGCTGCCTCACTGTTAAAACCCGGCGGGATGATCAACTCGCGTTCGATCTCCTCGAGGAAACCCTGGATCGCACGAATTTCCGCGCGCTCCGCCGAGAGAGCCCGGTCAATCTGGAACGCGCGCTCGCCGCCGGCAGCCCGGTTGGCGGGCACTTCGTGCAGGGGCACGTCGACTGCGCGGTTTCGGTGGTTGGATTCGAGCAACAGGGCGCGGATTATCGGCTTGAGTTTGATCTGCCGGCGGGTTTCTCCCAATACGTCGTGCATAAGGGGTCAATCGCGGTCAATGGCATCAGCCTGACGGTGGCGGAATTGCTGCCAGGCAGCGTCGCCGTCTGGGTCATTCCGCACACCCGACGGAACACGAATCTCGACACAATTGCGGCGGGCGATCGACTCAACATCGAATTCGATCTGCTCGCGAAGTATGTGGAACGGATGCTTTCGCAGCGTCTCCTTCGAAGGGACGACGATGCGGACGAGCCGACAGTGGAATTGAAATCGGTCTAACGAACAATCAAATAGCGACGCGGCCGCCGCTTACTTCGCGCCGAGACCAAAAACGACAGCTGGCACGGTACGAACGAGAATTTTGAAATCGAGGCCGAGCGACCATTTGTCGATATATTCCAGGTCGAGCTTCACCCAATCGCGGAAATCCGTCACCTGATTGCGTCCGCGGATCTGCCAGAGACAGGTCAGCCCCGGTTTCACGCTCAAGCGCCGACGCTGCGCCGTATTCTCGAATTTCTCCACTTCGTAGATGGGTAGGGGGCGCGGGCCCACGAGACTCATGTCGCCCAAGAGCACGTTCACAAGCTGAGGCACTTCATCGACGCTGGTTTTTCGCAGCCAACGACCAAAAGGCGTGATGCGCGGATCGTGATCGATCTTAAACACGGGACCGCTCATCTGATTGAACGGCAGCAGATCAGCATGGCGTTGCTCCGCGTCGTCGGACATGGAGCGAAATTTATACATCGTGAACGGTTTTCCGTGTTTGCCGGCACGTTGCTGGCGGAAAATCGGTGGCCCTTTCGAGGTCAGCTTGATCACAATCGCCACGGGAATGAGGAACGGCGACGCCACACACAGCAATAGAAAAGCGCCCAGCCGGTCGATGATGCCTTTGATCAATAACGCCCACGACACGTCGGGCGTGGAACGGAAGACCAGCATCGGACGTCCCGCGAAGGCATCGAAGTCCGGCTTCGCGATGGAGGTTTGGATAAAATTCGCGGCCAGCCAAGCGGGCACTCCTTCCACTTCGCAGGCGCCGATCGCTTGTTCGATCCGATTAAATTGGCTGTGGCCGGCCGCAAAGATCACGCGCGAGACGGCATGGCGATGCATTGCCTCGACCAGATCGGAGAGCGGCTGCTTTTCGATGTCGATCCGGTCTGCAATCACCATCAGCAGCTTCTGCTCCGGCGTGAAGGACTGTTCCAGCAACGCGATATCCTGCGGCACGCCTGCGAGCAGGATCGGCTCCCGCAATTCTCCCCGAAGTGCCCGTCGCCGAACCGTGGAAATAAAAACGCGTTCCTTCACCAAAAGAACCACCGTCGCGACCATAATGAAGAGCAACGGCACGGAACGATTCGCCAGCGGCAACCGCACAAAAATGACGCAGGCGCTGACCAGAATGCTCAGGTAAACCATCGCCTGCACCACCTGAATGAACGACTTCCATTTCGTCTTCGTCAGCGGCGATTGATAGAATCCCTGCAGATCGAGCAGGATCGGGCCAAAGGGCATGATCACCACGAGCAGCCACTGATAATTTATGAAGGGATCGACCGTTTGCTGCAGACCGAACCAGCTCGTACTAAAGAAGCGAAGCTGATGCGCCACGAAGAGAGAGAGCGCGAGCAAGCCCGCATCGAAAATCTGCTGGAGCTGCGTGTTTAATTCTTGTTTGCGCGCGAGCATGATGTCGGTTCGGGTTCGCCTTCACCGAGCAAGTGGCGAACCAACAAGATATGGCAGCGGCAAGTTCGGTCAAAGCATGGAAGCAGCGCACGTCTCTCGTCGGCGTCATCGCCTCGGATTCCGATCTCGCCCGCGCAGTGCGCCTGCATCGTCCACCGGATATTTTCGAGCTGAGGCTCGACTCGCTTTACCCTCTCAACGCAGCGATCGAGCATAAGATTGCGCGATTGCGCACTCCCCTGATCGCGACTGCGCGACATCCGCGGGAGGGCGGACAAAACGCGCTCTCGGCCAAGCAGCGTCGCGACCTCCTGCTTCGGTTTCTGCCCCTGGCAAGCTTCGTCGATGTCGAATTGCGCTCCGCTGGTCCCCAGGAAGGCGTGCTCGAAGCTGCCAACGCGGCGCAGGTGAAACGCATTATTTCGTGGCACAATCTTGACCGCACGCCATCGCTGCAAGCCTTGCAACGAATTGCTCGCCGGGCCGAAAAGCTCGCACCCGACATCCTCAAAATCGTGACTCGAACGGATCGCAGAGAGGATATGGAACGCCTGCTCGAATTCTTCGATCGTGAGTGCGCGCGGCTTCCTCTCTGCGTGATGGGCGTCGGACGACTCGGACGGCAGTCTCGCATCGCCCTCACGCGGCGTGGCATCCTGTTCCACTACGTCCATCTCGGCACCGCGGTGGTCGCAGGCCAGTTCTCTCTCGCCTCCGCTCGCCAACTCCACCGTCCGATCCATTAGCTTTTTCCAAACCGCCCCATCCCGGGGACGATTTCGCGCGTATCTATAATAGAATTCCCGTTTCCTTGCCCGATGTCCGATCTGATTGACCTGCCCGATACCGTCCCGGTGATGCCTTTGCCCGGCGGGCTGCTGTTCCCACACGCCCTGCTTCCTCTCCACATCTTCGAGATGCGCTATCAGGCCATGCTCACGCACGCCCTCGCGCAAGACCGGATGTTTTGCGTGACCATGATCGACCCGC
Source organism: Chthoniobacterales bacterium (assembly GCA_040004745.1). Classification (GTDB taxonomy): domain Bacteria; phylum Verrucomicrobiota; class Verrucomicrobiia; order Chthoniobacterales; family UBA10450; genus JACCTI01. The sequence continues at coordinate 3,023 of JBDUAH010000229.1, forward strand.
CCTCTTCGGATTGGGAATCCGCAGAAGACTTTCGACACATCGCCACCGTCGGCCTCATTCGCGCCTGCGTAGGAAGCAGCGGCGGCACTTCCAACCTGATCCTGCAAGGCCTGCAACGCGTCCGCTTCGTGCGCTTCCTGCAAGACGAACCCTTTCCCATCGCCGAGATCCGGCCCCTCGTCTCGAGGCCTGCCCGTTCGGCCCGGGAAAGCGACGCGCTCGGCGCCCGCGTGCTCGATTTCTACCGGAAATTCAAAGAGAACGGACGCGAATTCCCCTTGAAAGTGGACCGCTATCTCTCCGATCTGAGCGATCCCGAAATGCTGGCCGACCTCATGGCCGCCACCTTCGTCAGCGATCCCTTGCGCCGACAGGAAGTGCTGGAAGAGCTTTCCGTCCCGCAACGCCTCCGCCTTCTCATCCAATATCTCGACGAGGAAGCAGGCGACGCTGCCGCCTAACGGGTGTCCGGAGCCGCGCGCAGCCGCGCGTTCTCTTCGAGCAAATAGCGATCCGTCATTCCGGCGATGTAATCGCATATCGTCCGATACATTCCCTCGCTCTCGATCCGCTTCGTCGCCGCCGTTCCCAACAGCGCCGGATCCAGCACGTACGCCTCGAAGACCTCGCGCAGCGTTTCGCACGCCTGGCGATTCACCTCCGCCACACGCGGATGGTAATAGACGTTCTTATAGAGAAACCGCCGCAACTCGCGATTCGCCGTCGCGACTTCATCGCTATAACGAATGAGCGGCCGCTCTTGCCGGCGCACATCGTCGGTCGTCTGCACCCCTGCTTCCTCAATTGCCTGCGCGCTCGACGTGATCACATCCCGCACCTCCACATCGATGATGTCGTTAATGATGAGCGTGTGCAGTACCGGCTCGCGCACTTCGGGCGCTCGCGCGGCGACGTTCGCGTGACTTTGCCGCCAGACCTTCACTTCCTCCAACTGCTCGGAGCTCAGGATTTCAAAATCCACCGAATCATCCAGATCGTGGCTGTAGTATGTAATCTCGTCCGCCAGATTCGCGATCTGCGCCTCGAGCGTCGGGCAAACCTCGTTCCGATGTTTCTGGATTCCCTCCCGCACTTCGTAGGTCAGGTTCAGTCCCGGGAAATCCGGATACGGCGCCTCCAGCAAATCCACCACCCGCAAGCTTTGGTCGTTATGCTCAAAGCCGCCGTGCCCCTGCATGCATTCCGCCAGCATCTCCTCCCCCGAATGCCCAAACGGCGCATGCCCCAGGTCGTGCGCCAGCGCGATCGCTTCCGCCAGGTCCTCA
>JBDUAH010000230.1:0-4287 GCA_040004745.1 Chthoniobacterales bacterium
CCATTGCTGCCGGGATTTTGTATCCGTGGTTTGGCATTCTCCTCAGCCCGATCATCGCTGGCGCCGCCATGAGCTTCAGCTCGCTCTCGGTTGTCGGCAATGCCCTGCGGCTTAGGAAGGTCTCACTTCAGTAATCGCGACAGCGCGACCGAACACCGGTTCGACGCATCGTGAATTTGAAAAGTCCCGTAGCGCCTGATCTGCTGATATCATGGTGCAAAGGGATGAGAATTAAGACACTAACATTATGCCGTTTCCGATGCTTCGGAGGAAAGCCGACGACGTTGGAGTTTGATGATCTCACCGCATTCATCGGCACTAATGGCTCGGGCAAGTCGGCAGCGCTCCAGGCGCTCTCGCGGCTTTTCGGAGCACCCGCGGAGCGCAGGCTAAACCGGGCCGACTTCCACGTTCCGCCAGCGGCGGAGGATGAAGAGGAAGCTGACGAGTTATCGCTCTCCATCGAAGCCCGGCTGGAGTTTCCAGAACTGGCGGAGGGCGGAGTCGGCGGCGTTCCGGAGTGCTTCAATCAAATGATAGTCGAAGCCCCGGCGGCGATTCCATTTTGCCGCGTCCGATTGGACGCGATCTGGCGGGCTTCCCACCAGCCGGAAGGCGAAATCGAAGAGGCGATTTGGTGGGTCCGCACGGCGGAGAATGAAGTATCCGACCGGGACAAGGTGAAGATGAACAGCTTCGATCGAGGACGGATTCAAGTTCTCTACGTCCCGGCATCGCGCGATCCGGCACGGCATTTGCGCCATGTGGCCGGGTCTTTGATTCATCCTTTGCTCAAGGCGGTGCAATGGTCCGACGCTACGCGCGAGACCGCGAAGGAAGCTGCCGAGCAGGTGCAAACGGCGTTCCGCGCGGAGCCCGGGATGCAGCAGATAGAGGCGGCGATCGTCGTGCAGTGGACGGCGCTTCATCAGCTGGCCACCTATCAGGATGTACGATTGCAGCCGCTGAGCGCTCGCTTCGCCGACTTGCTCCGGCACGTGGAGGCGATGTTTCGTCCCGGCGATGATGCACGGGCGCAACCGCTGGAGCGTCTGAGCGACGGACTCCGGTCGCTCTTTTACTTTTCGCTGGTTGGCGCTCGCTTCGCGATTGAAGAGGCAGCGCGCAAACCGGCCGAAAGTGACGGGGACGAATCGGCCTTGGAGTTCGACGAGGCTACGCTGCCTGCGTTGACTGTCTTCGCGGTCGAAGAACCGGAAAACCACCTTGCGCCACATTATCTCGGTCGCATTCTCGCGCTGCTTTATCAGCTCGCGGGACGCTCCAATGCGCAAGTACTCCTGAGCAGTCAATCGCCCGCAATCCTAGGCCGGGTGGCGCCGGAGCAGGTGCGACATTTCCGACTCGATGCGACCCGAGGGACCGCGAGCGTGCGAGCGATTCAACTTCCGCAGGAGGACGCAGGCGAAGTCTATAAGTATGTGAAGGAGGCGGTGAGGGCGTATCCCGAACTCTACTTCGCAAGCCTCGTTGTCCTTTGCGAGGGCGACAGTGAAGAAATCGTGCTGCCCCGACTCGCCACTGCGCTCGGTTTACCGTTGGATCGCCGCTTCGTTTCCGTCGTGCCGCTTGGCGGCCGACACGTGAATCATTTCTGGCGGCTGCTGCGGGGCTTGGGCATCCCGCATGCAACGTTGCTCGATCTCGATCGCGAACGAGGCGGGGGCGGCTGGGGTCGAATCCAATACGCCTGCCAGCAGTTGCTTAATTTCTCCCCATTGCTTCGGCGCAAAGTGCTGGCCGATCCCGAGAATGCGGGCAACGAACTAACGAAAGAGGAACTGGCCGCGATGGATGAGCGGGAGGTCACGGCCGAGGAAGGCATGGCTGCTTGGATCGAGCATTTGGAGAAGTTTGGCGTTTTCTTTTCCGCGCCTCTCGATCTCGACTTCCTGATGCTCCAGGCTTTTCCTACCGAGTACCAAGCGACGGCCCACGAGGACGGCGGCCCACAGATTCCGGAAGAGGAACAAGCGTATGAGAAGCGGATCTTGCGTGCGTGCCGCGCGGTGCTCAAAGCCGAAGGCGGCCACGGACAGACTTATACCGACGAGGAAAAAGAGGCGTTCATCTGGTATTCGTATCTGTTTCTGGGACGCGGGAAGCCGTCCACGCACTTGCTAGCTCTTAATCAGCTCGATGACGACGCTATTGGCGTTGGTATTCCCGGTGTGCTGGAGCGGCTAATCCGGCGCATCGAGAACATCCTCAATCCGGCGCCGGCCGAGTAATGAGCCGGCGAATACGTCCCGCCGATTGGATTCCACAAGGCGTGGCTGCGCTGGAGTCGAAAGCCGATGCCGCCGTGCGCGACGAAAGGAGCGCTCTCGTGGTTGCGGGTCCTGGCGCCGGAAAGACAGAATTGCTCGCGCAGCGGGCGAGCTATCTCTTGGAGACGGGGCTTTGTCGCGCACCACGCGCGATTCTTGCCATCAGTTTCAAACGCGACGCCGCCAGGAATCTGCGCAAGCGCATCGCCCTGCGCTGTGGCGCATCCCTCGCCCGCCGCTTCTCTTCTTTCACCTTCGATGCTTTTGCGAAAAGCCTCGTAGATCGGTTCCGACTTGGATTGCCGAAAGCGCTGCGTCCCACTGCTGATTACATCATCGACTTCAAAACCTTCGAGAACGCGCCGCTGCGAGAGCGCGTGAATGCCCTGGCAGGTTCGGAGACCGGCCTCTCGCTGGCAAAACTTCAGGGTGCGGATGCAGAGTCGTTTTTCAAGAAGCACGTCGTGGGGCGGAATCTGGAAGAAAACCTTCCCTCCGATGCGGGCTTGGCAGCCAAAGCCGCATCGCTCTTCTGGAAACACGCCCTGCATGGCGCAAAGAAATCCGCAGTTAATTTTCAGATGCTGGGCTGTCTCGCTGAATTGCTCCTGCGCACCAATCCCGCCATTCGCGACGCGCTACGCGCGACCTATGCATTTGTCTTCCTTGATGAATTCCAAGACACAACCGGCACCCAGTACCGGCTCCTCCACACCGCTTTTCATGGCTCCGATGCGGTGCTTACTGCGGTCGGCGATCACAAGCAGCGCATCATGCTTTGGGCAGGAGCGGAGCAAGGCGTGTTCGACGTGTTCAAGGGGGAATTCCAGGCGAAGCCCCGCGATCTTGAGATGAACTATCGTTCCGCGCCGCGGCTGGTCAGCATTCAGCATCATTTGATCGCTTCCCTAGATCCCGAAAGCTCGATGCCACGCGCGGCAGACGACGGCGCCGACGGCGAGGGTGAGTGTCGCCTTTTGGTGTTTTCAGACGATACGCGGGAAGCCACTTATCTGGCAGACGAGATTGAGCGATGGATGCAAGCAGACGGTCTCGCAACCTCCGATATTTGCATCCTTGTTCGCAAGCTGGCGGACTCGTTCTCGCGCGAATTGCGAACGGCATTAGCTCATCGGCAGATTCAGAGCCGGGTGGAAGACAAGCGTCAGGATTTGCTTACAGAACCGGTGACGATATTGACCTGCGCTTTTCTACGGCTAGCCAGCCAGCGGCGTGATTCGGAGAGCTGGAACACGCTCATGAAGATGACGCTCCGCACGCGCGGCCTAACGGAGGAAGAAGACGCCGCCAGGGCCCTTGGGCGCGAAATCGTTGCGATGATTGACATCCTGCGCGAGCGACTTGTAACCGCGACTACCGCGGTTGATGTCGCCGAACTGATCTGCGCGATGATCGAGTTTCTCGGCGAACCGACATTCCGCCGCCTGCATCCGCAGTATTCGCAAGGTGAGTTTTACAATGTAACGATCGCCGACTGCGCCACGGCATTGGCCGAAGCTCGTAAGCTGGCGGCCGATTGGGGTGAGGCGCTCGACGACTTTCTCGGAATTCACTGCATTCCGATCATGACAATCACCAAGAGCAAGGGCCTTGAATTTCACACTGTGATCGTTTTGGGACTTGAGGACTACGCGTTTTACCATCCGAAGAACCTGCTCAATGAGGACGAATGCAATTTCTTCGTGGCTTTCTCGCGAGCGAAAAAACGCGTTCTCTTTACCTTCGCAGGCCAACGAAATGGCCGCGGGCAACAGCGCGAGAAAATCGCCAGGTATTATAAACTTCTTAGTGACGCCGGCGTGAGCATCGAAGTCATCGAAGGCTGATCGGCCCCGAAAAAATGCGCACTTTTTCCGGGCGAATGCGTAGCCGTCGTTGACGGGGCTGCGGATTCTGAACCGGTGAGAATCGTCAGAATTTCTTCATCTACAACGCCGTCGGCATCCCCATTGCCGCCGGGATTTTGTATCCGTGG
>JBDUAH010000030.1:0-14483 GCA_040004745.1 Chthoniobacterales bacterium
AAGCTTCCAGCATTGACGAAAGCGCGGCGGAGGCTGCGGTCGCACGGGCGCAGGCCGCGATGAATGAGGATCACGGCGCCGAAGAAGTAGCCGCGATTCAAGCCACCCTGCAAAAAGCGCTCGCGCAGTTGCACGTTAAACGCCGCCGCCACTAGGAGTAACCCAGCGCGCGCGAGCGCGTCTTCATTTTCGTGGCCACGCCGGACACTCTCGGAATTATAGCCGGGAACGGTGCGTATCCGCTCCTGCTGGCGCAGGCAGCGCGCAGGGCGGGGGTCAAGAAGCTCGTCGCCGCGGCATTTACAAACGAGACGCGCCCGGAGTTAGCCGATGCAGTGGATAAGATCGAATGGCTGCGCGTTGGCCAACTAGGTCATCTGCTCAAATACTTCCGCGAGACGAAGGTTAGCCACGCCATGATGGCGGGTCAGATCGCCCCGAAAAATCTCTTCGACCTGCGTCCCGACTGGAAGACCTTGCTGCTATTAACCCGCGTGAAGCGCCGCAACGCTGAATCCCTCTTCGGCGCCATCGCGAACGAACTCGCCGGGATCGGCGTAGAACTGCTTCCTGCTTTCACTTTCCTGGAAGATTTGCTCGCCCCAGCCGGATTGGTGGCCGGCCGTGCGCTCAGCAAACGGGAAGAAGCCGATGTTGAGTTTGGTTTTGAGATCGCGAAGGAGATGAGTCGGCTCGACATCGGCCAGACCGTGGTGGTGAAAAACGGCACCGTTCTCGCGGTAGAAGCATTTGAGGGAACGAACGAAACGATGAAACGCGGCGGCACTCTGGCTCGCAAAGGCGCCATTGTCGTGAAAGTGGCTAAGCCAAATCAAGACATGCGCTTCGATGTCCCCGTGATCGGTGCCGCGACCATCACCATCGCGGCTGAGGCAAAAGTGCGCTGCATCGCGGTCGAGGCAGGCCGGACATTGCTCCTGGAAAAGGAAGAACTGCTCGCAGCCGTCGCGCAGTCCGGCGTCTCCGTGGTGGCGCGTTAGTCGCGCGCAAACTTCGAGTTTGCAAAAGCCGGATCGGCGTCGAAAATTTCCGTTCTTCGACGGGGTCTTAGCTCAGTTGGTAGAGCACCGCAATGGCATTGCGGGGGTCAGGGGTTCGAACCCCCTAGGCTCCAGTCTCCCTTCAAAGGTTCGCTCCCATTCATCCCCAGATTTCTCGCGCCGCCGCGACGATTACCGCGCCGCAAAGTTCTGCGAAGAAGTTGCCTATTTCTTTCGCGAGACAGGACTTGAGCCCGGTCGCCAACCCGGTATTCTCCGCAGCTTATGCATCGCGATTATCAGCGCTGGTATTCCTCTCGAGTTAACCGCGAAATGGGCGTCGCCATTTATGGCCACTTCGGAATGCCCATTTTAGCGTTCCCGACCAGCGGCGGTGACGAGTGGGAGCAGGAGGGGCAGGGCATGATCCGCACTCTCGCCCCCTACATTGACCAGGGACGCATTCGCGTCTTCTCGATCAACGGCGTGAACAATGATTCGTTTCAAAACAAGAGCGCGCATCCTTTCCATCGAAGCTGGCTGCAGGCGCAATATGACGATTACATTGCGAACGAGATCTTCCCTTTCATTGACTCGCAGTGCCAGACGGGCGGCATCCCCGTCACGACGTACGGCGCCTCGCTCGGCGCGTTCCACGCGGCGAACACTCTCTTTAAGCACCCCGAGCGTGTGAAGCGCTGCTACGCCCTTTCCGGCGTTTATGACATGAGGGATTCGATGGACGGGATGTACGACGAAAACTTCTATTTCAACAACCCGGTGGATTACATGGCAAACCAGAGCGATCCCTGGTTTCTCCATCAGCTCGGCAGTTGCGATATCCACCTCGCCACTGGCACTGGGGCGTGGGAAGTCCCCGGGCCTACTTATCGAATGTCGGAAGTGCTCAACAGTCGTGGGATTCGTCACAGCCTGGATGACTGGGGGCCAAAAGGTGGACACGAATGGCCCTATTGGCATCACCAGATGTGGGAATACGTCGGCTCGCATTTCTAGAGCCGTTTCTCCTTAGAGAGCCGCGCTTCGGTCGAAGCCTGGAGCGTGTGAACGCATTTGGGAGCTTTTGAACGAGGGCGCCGAGGTAGGGATGCCGCGCTGCGGTGTCAGAGGCGCGTGGTTCGCGCTGGACTGTCCGCGCATCCACCAGCGGGCCACATCTTTTGGAAAGCGTAGCGCGCTGTCCCTACCGCGCGGCTGTGCGAGAGCGTAAAGACATGTCACGCGCCAAGCGGCGCGTGCATCGCGTTCTGCCACTCGCTCCCGGCGTATGAATTGCTAGGCTGTAGGGCGATGGTCATTTCCGATATCTCCGCCGTGCCGCCCCAGGCGGAGCTGGCTGGCCATCGCCCGTCGCAGACGACGCTTTACGGGATCGCAGCCGTGCTGCTCGCGCTCTGCGGCATCTTCATCCTGCAATTGCAGATGGATTGGTCGCTCAATCCTTCCTACAACTACGGCTGGTTTGTTCCGTTCCTCGCTGCCTACAGCTTTTGGTCGCGTTGGACGCGACGTCCCGACCCCGAGGCAAATCCATCTCGGACGCCGGCGGTGGCAGGCGTCATCGCCGGTGCCTTCTTCCTCCTTCCTCTTCGTGTCATCGCAAAAGCCAACCCCGACTGGCGTTTGATCAGCTGGGGTGTCGGCGTGAGCCTCTTGGTAGTCGCGTTTTCCCTCTTCTGGCTGATCGGGGGCGTCCGCTGGCTGCGGCATTTCGCGTTTCCGTTCCTCTTTTGTTTGGTGGCGATTCCGTGGCCTACCCAGATGGAGCAAGGCATCGTGCACGGCTTAATGGAGACAGTGGCGAAAGTGAACGTCGACCTCCTGAGCTTGTGCGGCGTGGCGGCTCTGCGGCATGGCAGTGTGATCGAACTCACCAACGGAATGCTGGGAGTAGAGGACGCCTGCTCTGGCATTCGCTCGCTCCAATCGACCTTCATGCTCTCGCTTTTCCTAGGTGAATTTTATTTACTCAGGTTGCTCCAGCGTTTCTCGCTGATCGCGATCGGCGCCATCCTGGCTTTTCTCTGCAACATCGCGCGCACATTTTTTCTCGCCTGGGTGGCCCAGCGCGATGGGATTATCGCGATCGGGCAGTGGCATGACACGGCCGGCTGGGCGGTGCTGGTCAGTTGCTTGGTCGGCTTGTGGGGAGTGTGCCTCTGGTTGGAAGACCGCACTGCGCCGGTCGCGCCATCGAGCGTTGCGCGCCGAGGGGCATCTTTTCCGATGGCCGTTTTTGTCGCGCTCGTGGCTTGGTGCGCATTCGTGGAAGGCGGGAGCGAGCTCTGGTTCCGCGCCCGTGCGAAAACTGTGCCGGTCGCGTCTCCGTGGGGAATCGACTGGCCTACGGGCGAAAACCTTGAGGAAATTCCGATCCCGAAAGCGGCTGAGGACCTCTTACATTACAACGAAGGTCGCGCGGTCGCGTGGCAGGACGATGCCGGCCAAAAATGGAACCTCTTCTATTTCAAATGGCTACCGGGCCAGACGGCAGCGTTGTCAGTTAAAATTCACCGACCCGAGATCTGCCTTCCGGCCAGCGGCTTTGTCTCCGAAGGCGACGTTCGTTCGCGGCTTCTGCGGGTGAACGACGTGACTCTGCCGACACGTGCTTATCTTTTCCGCGACGGCGCGGTTCCTCTCCACGTCTACTACTGCTACTGGGACGGGACGGTCTTTCGCGACACGCAAGAAATGATCGAGGAGGACTGGAGCTTCCGCGGTCGGCTGAAGCGAGTGTGGTCCGGTCGCCGCGATCGTGGCGCGCAGACGCTGGAGGTCGCGGTCTGGGGCGAACCCGACGAGGAAAAAGCGGAAGCCGACTTGAAGGCGCAGCTCGCGCGATTCGTGAAACCGAAGGCCTGATCTCGCGGGCTGATAAACTCGACTGCGAAGTCGTTAGGGCTTTTCTGCTTCGTAGACGGGTTCGCCGCCGACCACCGTCATCTCGCACCGCGTTTTCAAGATCTCCGGCGCGGGAATCTTCATGATGTCAGCGGAAAGGACCGTGAGATCAGCCAGCTTCCCAATTTCAATCGAGCCCTTCTCCTTCTCTTCAAAGGCAGCGAAAGCCGGCCAGATCGTGAACATCTTGAGCGCTTGCTCTCGGGAGACCGCTTGCTCGGGATGCCAGCCTTCCTTTGATTCTCCGTCCAAACTCTTACGCGAGACGGCAGCGTAAAATTCGATCATCGGCTCGCCGCGTTCGACCGGGGCGTCCGATCCGCCCGGGATGATCGCACCGCTTTTGAGCAGGCTCTGCCATGCATACGCGCCGGCGAGTCGTTTCTGACCAAGCCGGCTCGGGGCGAAGAAGAGATCGCTTATCGCATGCGAAGGTTGCATTGAGGGGATGATGCCGAGTTTGGCAAAGCGCGGAATGTCCTGCGGGCTGAGGATCTGAGCGTGTTCGATTCGCCAGCGTGGCTCGGTCACTTTGCGTTCGTTAGGCGGGACGGCGCGGAAGGCAGCGCCGTAGAGATCGAGTACGAGCCGATTCGCGCGATCACCGATGGCGTGGGTCTGGATTTGAATTCCCGCGCGCAGGGCGCGTTCGAAGAGTGCCGCCAGATCCTCTTCTTTGGTCACAAGAAATCCGCTCGTGTCCGCGTCGGAATACTCTTCCAGCAAGGCCGCGCCGCGCGAGCCGAGCGCACCATCGGCGTAACATTTGATGGTGCGCTGAGTGAAATGGTTATCGTTTGTGCCGATGACGGCGCCATCTTTTAGCAAACGCTCCGCTGGTTCGCCGGGACCGGAGACGGCGTTATAGATGCGCAGCTTTACGCGACCGTCAGCAGTCAATCGCCGCATGATATCGATATCGGCAGCGTTGCTGCCGGGGTTTTGGACTTCGCACCAACCGAGCGAGAGGTTTCGTTTGGCCCCCAGCACGAGAGCTTCTTCCCGCTCCGCGATGCTGGGCTCCGGCACGTGTTTGGCCACCAGTTCTTTCGCGCGGTCCACCAGCATTCCCGTGGGCGCGCCACCCTTGTCTTTAAGAATCTCGCCACCGAATGGGTTTTCGGTTTTCTGGTTAACTTTCGCGATCGTAAGCGCGTCGCTGTTCGCGACCGCGGCGTGCCCGTCCGCGCGAGTGAGGAACACGGGATTCTCAGGCGCTATCTGATCGAGTTCCGCCGCGGTCGGAAATGTCGGCGGCTCCCAAAATGTTTCGATCCAACCACGGCCCGTGATCCATTTGCCGGGCGCAGTGGCAGCGACGCGCTCCTTCACTTTCGCCAGAAACGCCGCCCGCGTTTTCGTTCCCTCGAGATTCAACGTCATCTCGCGTTCGCCCACGCCGAAGATATGACAATGGGCGTCGGTGAGGCCCGGGAGAACGGTGCGACCGTTCAAATCGATCACACGGGTCTTGTCGTCAGCGAGCTTTTGGACTTCGTCGTTCGTGCCCACCAGCGAGATGCGACCCGCGGTTACCGCGATCGCTTCCGCCTTTGGTCGCGTATCATTCGCGGTGTAGACGTTGCCGTTTACGAAAACCGTTTCCGGAGCCGCATGAGCGCTGCCCGCGAAGAGCAAAGCGAGTCCGCAGCGAAAGAGACGGTTCACAGTTTTACTCACCCCTCGGTGGCAGATTGGCGGCCTTCCATTCCATCGCCGCACGGATACGCTCCCGCCCGCTGGGATGATCGAAGAAGATGAATTCTTCGACCGGCGTGGGATCGAGTTTTCGGTAGGTGCCAAGCTTGAGCGCCACCTGCGCCGCGGCCGAGGGTTCCCGCGCAGCATTCAGGGCAAAGGCGTCGGCTTCCACTTCATTGACTCGGATCAAGGTGTGATTAATCGGAGTAAGCGCGAAATCGATCACCCCGATGATGAGGGCCAGGAGCGGTAGCCCCGCTGGGTCCGCGATCCCGTGGACCTGCCACCGCGTTCCCCAGCGTGCGACCGCCATTTCGAAAAGCCACTTCGCAAGTGCGAACACAATTGCGACGATGAGCGCCAGAGCCACCATAAATTTCGCCATGTGGTGGAGAACGTAGTGCCCCATCTCGTGAGCCATGACGTGACGGATTTCGGGCAGGCTGCATTGCTTGAGTAAATTGTCGTTGAGCGCAATTCGCGTGGTGCCGAGGAATCCTGCCACGTTCGCGCTAACGCGGTTCGATTGGCGGGACGCGTCCACTTCGAAGACTTGGGTAACGGGGATTCGATTCGCGCGCGCGAGGGCCAGGATCGGTCCGCTGATCGCTGGATCCGCGAGCGGCTTGTACTTGTTAAACAGCGGCTCGATGTAAATCGGAGCGATCATGCTCCCAACCATGGAAAAGAGGATAACGACACCCGCGCCCCAAATCCACCAAGTGCGCGGAGCCCGCCGAAAGACCGCATAGAGGATGACGAGCAGAAGCACGATCGCCACCGCTCCAACGGCGAGCTCCGTCATTCGTTCGGCGAGCCAAGCGACCAAAGTTTGCGTCGCCAAACCGTAGGCGTGTTCCCGGAAAAATTTCTCGTAGACCAAAAGCGGCAATGCGAGGAGCGAGGTGAGCAGGAAGTAGACGAGCGCGTAAATCGCCACCTGGAGCGTTTTGAAGCGCGTGGTGCGTTCGGCGAAATCGCGGATGCGAGCCGAGATGCGCGTCTCTAGAAGGAAAATGGAGATCGCGGCGCCGAGGAGAAAGTTCCAGAGGATGAGCCAGTAGCCGCCCTCGAAGTACGCGTCCGATGTGGCTTTCTTTTCCTTCGGCACCGTGTCCAGCCATAAGCGGGTCGCAGTCGCGGGATCAGCGTTCGCGGGAACGTTCGGCGTGGGGGCGACCGAAGGCACGGGGGACGGAGTCTGCGACCAAGCCACGGGCGGCGCCGAGGCCAGGACAAACGCAAACGCGAGCAAAAAGAAGATCTTCTTCATCCGGCGAGGCTAACCGGAACGCCCGCGCCGTGGAAAGAGCAGAACGCTATTGGCGAATTCCGCCTAGCTTTGCAGCAGTCCTGCACCAGCTAGCGTTCCGCAGCACCTGCGGGACGGCGCGGACTACTCGCGGAATTGCGCAAATTGCGCGCGGGACGGCGCCTGGCACCTGCGGGCATAATTTCTTGTCCCCATCGGACTGATTTGGCAGCATCGCCTCAGCAAAAAAAGGAAAAACCATGGCAAAAGACACCGGCAAAGACACACGGATCGGCGCGGTCACCGCGCGCACGCAATCGAAGAACCCAAAAACAGGCGATTGGACCAAGCGCGACGAAACCCCCGGCAGCCCGAAGAAGGGCCAATTCATGGACGTAAAAAGCGACGGCAAGAAATTTAAAGGTGTGGCGAAGGAGCCCGATAGGCGGCGGAAGTAGAGACCTCGTCGGCGTGGAAATCAGCTACACCCGAAACGCGCTGGAAGATTTGCGGCGCATTCCAATGCGATTCGCCCGCCAGAACGTGACGAAAGTCGCCCGGATGGAAGCCGGGCCACATGGGGACATCAAGCGCCTGACGAATTTCGACTGCGATTACCGACTGCGCTGTGGCGATTGCTGGGTGCTCTCGACATTGAAGAAAATTCCATCGTCGTACATCGTATTCTGCACCGCCCCCATGCGTATGACTAAAGACCGCCCCGCAACCCCTTACCACGCAAATCGCCCGCAAGCGCCGCGAAGTGGTGCGCCTCCAAGAAGACCTGGCGACATGCTCGACCATCTCGCGGTGATCGAGGCGCGCGCGAAATTCAACGGCGAAAAACGCTTCGCCGCCGCCGAAGTGAGGAAAGCGCTCGATCTTTGAGCGACGGCCACGACTCGCCTCTTCCCATTGGGCTCGCGTCGGTTAATTTGATCGCATGTTTGCGCCCTGGTTTTGGTATGCCGTCGTCGCTGCGGTCCTTTACGGCGCGCATCAGATTTTCACTCGACTAGCATCTGATCACATCGGCGACGGTCTGGGCGGCTTTGTGGTGGAAGGCGTCGCCGCCCTCAGCATTCTTTGCTATCTCGCCTTCCTCTACCTCAGCGGTCGCTGGAATCAGAAGTTCAGCAGCGAAGGATTTTATTACTCGGCGATCACGGGGATCTGCGTGGGCGTTGGCACGATCGCGTTCTTTCTCCTTTTCCAACGCGGCGGCCCCCTCTCCTCGGTGCCGGTCATCCTGGCGGGTGGCGCGGCGATCATGGCCATCGCCGGGATTATCTTCTTTCGGGAGCCCGCCTCGTGGCAGCGACTCCTCGGGATCGGCCTCGCGGTGGCAGGGCTCTTCCTCCTCCGGAGGTAGCTAAAACGAACCAGCTTTACTACGGCGATAATTTGCGAGTGCTGCGCGATCACATCGCCGATAAGTCGGTGGATCTGATTTATCTCGATCCGCCGTTTAATTCGAAGCGCGATTACAATTTGCTCTTCAAGTCGCCCAAGAGGGGTGACGAGCGAGGTGCAGATCGAGGCGTTTGAGGATACGTGGCACTGGAACGAGCAGGCGGAGCGCCAGTTCGACGAGTTGCTGCATCAGCCGAACACGCAGGTGGCCGACATGATGCGCGCGCTGCGCGGTTTCTGGGCGAGAACGACATGATGGCCTACCTCATGATAATGGTCAATCGGCTGCTGGAGTTGCATCGCGTGCTCAAGCCGACCGGCTCGCTCTATCTTCACTGCGACCCGACCGCGTCGCATTATCTCAAATCGTGCTCGATGGGGTGTTCGGGAAACTGAACTACCGGAATGAAATTACTTGGAAGCGAACGAGCGGGCACAAGGATGCGCGGCATGCCTTTGGAGAGGTCGCAGACACACTCCTATTTTATCCGAAGAGCGACGACGAGACCTTCAACGTTCAGGACATCCCGTACTCCGAATTATATTTGAAGACGTTCTACGTGCACTCCGATCCTGATGGCCGAAGGCGGAGATCGCGCTCTTCATCTCGATGGAACCGCCGACGCCGCCGATGGTGAAGGATGCGGCTTCGGCGGGGTTCTACGAGAGCGCGGCGGGGAATAATCCCGCAGCCGCAGACGACGCCCCAGAAAGCAGGGCGAGCTGATCTGACCCGTGGCCCGCTTCCGGGTGCTAGAGGAGGCTCGCGCCGAGGTTGACGACATTCCCTCGCAGGCATATAGCTGACGCTATGAAGCTGAAGGAATTAACGACTCTGCTCGCTCTCCACCCGGAAGCGCGCCCGCATTTCATCCTGCCGGATGGAGACGTGATCCCGGCGCATTTCCACCTCACGGAGGTGGGGCATGTGACGAAGCGGTTCATCGATTGCGGCGGGACCCTCCACGAGCGGAGCGAGACGTGTCTCCTCCAGACTTATGTGGCCGATGATGTGGAGCACCGGCTGGAGGCGGGGACGTTCGCGAAAATTTTGGAGCTGGGAAAACAGGTTCTTCCGCACGATGACTTGGAGGTGGAGGTGGAATACGATTGCTGCGTGGTGGCGCAATACCCAATCGCGAGCGCGGTCTTCGCGGGCGAGTCGATCGAGATTCAATTGGGGGAGAAGCACACTGATTGTCTGGCGAAGGAGAAGTGCGGCATCGGGGTGGGCGATTCGTGCTGCGGTGGCGCGGACGAGGTGGCGAGTGGTGTTCCCGCAGTCGGCTGCTGCTAAGCGCCAAGGCATGGATCTGGTCCAGATTTACGAATGTTTCTGCGATCGGACGCGGCTGCGGCTGCTCTATCTGTTGACGCAGGGGCCGCTCTGCGTTTGCCATTTCCAGGAAGTTTTGGGCGAGCCGCAGGTGAAGATTTCCAAGCATCTGGCCTACCTGCGAGGTCGCGAGATGGTGGAGACGACGCGGAGCGGGAACTGGATCATCTACGCGCTGCCGGGGAAACTATCGGCGGAGCTGACGAAGAATTTGCAGTGCCTGCAAGACTGCGCGGCGACGGAGCCGACTTTTCGCGCCGACCTGCGCAAGTTGGCGAAATTGCGCACGAGCTGTTGCGAGCCGGCGGAAGTTTTCGCGCGCGCTGAGGTCGCCACCCGATGAAGCGCGATGTTTCGTTAACCAGGAAATGCGCGGCGGAGTGCTTCGGGACGTTCGCGCTCGTCTTTGTCGGCACTGGCGCGATCGTGAGCGACGAAGTGAGCGGAGGCGCGGTGACGCATGTGGGGGTGGCGCTCACTTTCGGGCTCATCGTGCTGGCGATGATCTACGCGCTCGGCGATGTCTCCGGCGCGCATTTGAATCCGGCGGTGACGCTAGGCTTTTTTGCGTCGCGCCGGCTGCGCGGAAGCTGCGTGCTGCCGTTTGTGGTCAGCCAACTGGGCGGGGCGTGGCTCGCCAGTTTGGTCCTGCATTTCCTCTTCCCGCGCCATGCCACTCTCGGCGCGACTTTGCCAGCGGGCTCGGGCGTGCAGTCGCTCGTGCTCGAATTCATCCTGACGTGCCTGCTGATGTTTGTGATTCTCTCCGTCTCGACAGGGGCGAAGGAGCGCGGCATCACGGCGGGGATCGCGGTCGGGGCAGTGGTAGGATTGGAGGCGATGTTCGCGGGGCCAATCTGCGGCGCGTCGATGAACCCGGCGCGTTCGCTGGCGCCGGCGCTGGTCTCGGGGCATCTCGCGAGCGTTTGGATTTATCTCACCGCGCCGGTCGCAGGCGCGCTTGCGGCGGTCTTTCTGTGCGGATATTTGCGGGAAGATTGTTGCCCACCGGAGGAGCAGGCAGCGAGGGATAAACTATGAGGAAGAAGATGCTTTTTATTTGCGTGCATAACAGCGCGCGCAGCCAGATGGCGGCGGCCTTTGTGAACGAAAAGTGTGGCGAGTTCCTCGAAGCGCAGAGTGCGGGACTGGAGCCGGGGGTGCTCAATCCGATGGTGGTGGAAGCGCTGCAGGAAGTCGGCGTCGATATTTCGCAAAACCGGACGCAGGCGGTCTTCGACGTGTGGAAAGGCGGCACACTTTTTTCGCATGTGGTCACGGTTTGCAGCGAAGCGGATGCGGCGGGTTGCCCGATCTTCCCCGGGCCGGCCACGCGACTGCATTGGCCATTCGACGACCCGTCGAAATTTATAGGCACGCACGAGGAACGCCTCGCGCAGACGCGGCGGGTGCGCGACCAGATCCGCGCCAAGGTCGAAGGCTTCTGCGCGGAGCACTGCGGGTCCGCCTCTACCTCCGCCTAACGACGGCTACCGGAATCGAGAAGCCGGTTGAAAGGGACGGTGGTGCTCCTGGCAAGCTTTCGCGACCACGTATGAGTGCATTATGGAGATTGGCTGATCAGCAGCAGTCGCCGCCGTCGCAGCAGACGGATGCATCGGTCGTGACGTTATAATCCTGCCCCTTTGTTTCTTTCGGATGCCGGAGCGCGGTGCGCGAGCAATCGAATGGCTTCGCCTCTGTGGCCGGAATCTCGGTCAGCGGATCGATGAACTCGAAGAACGCCTGGTATGGCGCTCTGCGATACAAATTGTAAGTCTTATCGCAGACCGCGTAACGTCGGCCGCGCTCCATCCGGTGGTTGTCGTCATCGAGCACTTCCTTGAACGGGCCTTTGTAAACCACCGCTTGGTAACGCTCCACGCACGGACCTTGTTTGCCTTTGAAAGCTTCAAGCGTGACGGAACGGAACTCGATTCCTTCCACGGTTTGCCACGGCTGCTCATCGCGCTTCAGAATCTGCACGCCGTAGAAACCGGCGTCGGTAAACGCGGCGATGAAGCCGTCTTCCGTCAGCGCGCCGGAGATGCAGCCGCTCCAGAGCTCCGGATCGTTCTGCAAGTGCTCGGGTGATTCTTCATCGCTCACGATATCGGAAATGACGGCCCGCCCGCCGATCTTCAGGACGCGGAAAATTTCCTCGAAGAGCTGTCGCTTCGCCTTCGCTTCCACCAGATTGAGGACGCAATTCGAAACGACCACGTCCACCGATTCACTCGCCACCAGCGGATGCTTAACCCGGAGTTCCTGGGCCAACTCCTCGGCGCGGAGGAACGAGGCTACATCGGTGATCGGACGCGCTTTCAGTTCCTTGTCCAGTTTCTCGAGATCGAGCGCCAGATCCTGAATGCGGCCTTTGCGGAACTCCACGTTCGCATAGCCGACACGCTCGGCCACGATGGGGGCATTAGTGCGGGCGACGTCGAGCATTTCATCGGTCATGTCCACGCCGATGACGCGACCGGCTTTACCAACCACCTGCGCGGCGATGAAACAGATTTTTCCCGTGCCGCTCCCGAGATCGAGGACGGTCTCGCCTTCACGCAAATACTTGCTCGGGTCGCCGCAACCGTAGTCACGCTCGATCACCTCCTGCGGGATCACTTTGAGATATTCAGGATTGTAATCGACCGGGCAACAAAGCTTTGCTTCCTGAGCCTGGGCCCCAGCGGCGTAGCGGTCTCTCACGGCGGTTTCGGTGTTTAGTATGCTCATTAACGTGTCGGTTTTTGGTTTAATAAATTCCACGGGCCCTTTCCTTCATGGGCAGGACTTCAAGGCAAGTTGTCCACCAACCGGTCTCGATGGTCTGCACGAATTCTTCGGGCAATTGTTCTGCGCGCATCTCGGTGGCGAGCTGCGCGTAATCGTAGGCTAAGGGAACAAATTCCACCTGGACCTCTGCGTTCTCATTTACGGCCAGCAGCGCATACCAGACGCAGGTGCGGCCGTCATTCGCCGGCCGCCCGATGGCGCCGCAGTTGATGAAATGTTTGCCTTGGGGGAGCGCACGATGCCAGTGGAGGCCTGTGTGCGTGCCGATGATTACGTCGGCGTCGTGTGCTTGGCAAAGCCGCTCCAGGAAGGCCTGCGAGGTGGTGCTTTCCCAGAGAAATTCGTTCGTCTTCCGCGGCGAGCCGTGACAAAGGAGAACGCGGACGCCGTTCAACTCCAGCCGCAATTCGTTAGGCAAATCACGCATCCAGGTTTTGTTTTCCGCCGCCGTGTTGGCAAAGGTATACTCGTAGGAGAGACGCGCGAAGTAGTTGTCCTTCTCGTCCGTGTAGCCGCACTGGCAATCGGCCAAGTTATTGCCGACGGAGTTATCGTAGTTCCCCTGCACGACCGGAATCTGGGCCTCGCGCAGAAGTGGAAAGACTTTGTCCGGATGCGGACCGAACGCGCCTAGATCGCCCAGGCAGTAAATGCGCGCTGCACCACGTCGCGGCGCGTCTTCCAACAACGCGGCGAGCGCGAGATGGTTCGAATAAACGCCGCCGAAGATTGCGATCGTTTCCGTCATGCCGCTTTTTGTTCCTCCATCCAGCTCAGAACGGTTTCGATCTGTTCGTAGCCGGTGCGCAAAAGGAAATTCGGCGCTCGCCCGTAACTCTTCATCCCGAGGGTGAAGTAGCCGGGCTCGGGATGCATTAACATCTCCGCGCCAAACGCCGGTGTTTTGAGACAATCCGCTCCCGCCTCTCCCAGCATGGAGGCGGCGAGGGGATAGGTGCCTTCGGTGGCCCAGCAGGTTTGCACCTGTAGCTCGCGGGCGAGACTGAGATCTGGGCGGAAGCCGGTGGCGACGATGATTTCGTCCACCGTGATCGTGCGTTCTCCATCCGCGTCGGTAATGGCGACTTCGAGCGAGTCGTTAGGCGAGATGGATTCGACGCTGGCTGAACGATGCAGCGTGACCCGTTTTTCCCGCACGAGCTGATTCGAATGCGCGGCGAGGCGAGCGCGTTCGGGAAGGGGATCGTCGGGAATCTCTTCCGCAGGCAGTACTCGATCGCGTCGCAAGAGCCAGTGAATTTCTGAGGCAGCCAGTTTGACCAAACCGCTCACCGCGGTGGCGCCCGAGTGTCCCGCGCCGACCACGAGAACCCGCCGACCGGCAAACCGTTCACGCTCAGTGCCAGCGAAATCCGGGATGCCATAGAAAATGTGATCGCGGGTCGCACGCTCGCCCGGCGCAGGAATGCCGCCGTCGCCGAGACCGTTTGATTGCGCGTAGGTGCCGCTGCAATCAAAGACGGCATCTGCCTGCACGATGCGCTCTTCGGTGGCATTACGGACGAGCAAGCGGAACGGCGTCGCGCCGCGCGTTGGTTCGGCGATATGGTCGCCCTTCAACACGCGCGAGCGTCCGATGGCCAGCACCTCGGTCTTCTCGTGCAAGACGCCAGCCGGAAGACTGCGAGCCAGAGGCAGCAGATAACGATCGCGAAATTCTGCGCCGATTAGAAGCGCGTCCGTTTCCGGCAACTTCTCACCTCTACTTTGCAGACGCGTGAGACCGCGCGAAGTCGCATTCATCCCGAACGGCGAAAACATCCGGACATGTCCCCACTGGCGGACAGCGTCAGCGACCTGCCCGCGGTCAAAAAGTTGCACGTCGAACCCGTGATCGAGTGCCGCAAGCGCCGCCTCCAGACCAATCGGGCCAGCCCCTATAATCGCGATGCGTTTCATCGCGTGATGGCCGACTTCTGGGGAGCGCGGGCGCCTCGTCCGCTGGTTTCGGCGCCTCGCCGAAACGCACTTTCCCCTGCCGCAGCTTCGAAAAGTTCGCGATGGCGAGGGCGCCATCGCCAGCGGGCGAGGCGCCCGC
>JBDUAH010000231.1:0-4265 GCA_040004745.1 Chthoniobacterales bacterium
TCCACGGCACCCCAGCCGATTGCGTCCGCCTCGGCCTTCTCCATCTCGTCCCGGATGCGAACTGGATCCTGAGCGGGATCAACCACGGCGCCAATCTGGGCGCGGACGTTTACTATTCCGGCACCGTCGCCGCCGTCCGTGAAGCAGTCTTGCACGGTTGGCCCGGCATCGCGTTTTCCCACTACCGCAAATCCGACCTGCGTTTCGACTGGGAACGCGCGACCCGCTGGATCATCCCCATCCTGAAAGAGATTCTCGCGAAACCGATCGAGCCGGGACTGTTCTACAACGTCAATCTCCCGAATCTTCCGGCAGAAATAGCCGACAGCCCAGAGATCGTCTGGTGCCCTCTCGATCCAGCACCTTTGCCACTGAACTACCGCCACGAAGAAGAAAGCGGGCTCTTTTTCGCCGGCGCCTATCACCTCCGGACACGCACCTCTGGCGCGGACGTGGAAGCGTGTTTCGGCGGCCGCATCGCCGTGAGTGCTGTGCGGTTGCTCTAAAACCTCAGGTCGCAAACTGCCGGAACAGCACGTTCGCTTCTTCCAGCGTTTCTTTGCTCCCGATATCGAACCATGTCCCACGGATCTGGTGCGTGCTCACACGTTTGCGGGTGTAAAGCCACTGAATGAACCGACCCGGCTGATCCGGGTTATTACCGTCAGCGATGTAGGTGGCGAAAAGCGGGATCGTGTCGCGGGAGAAATAATACAGCGCGATGCCCGTGAGCGTGCTTTTTGGCTCGGCGGGTTTTTCCTCGAAGGAATTCAAGACCCCGTCCGCGTTCATCGTGATAGCGCTGTATTTTTTGATCGATTCCAAATCGCCCACGTCATACGTCGCCAGCGTTGCTTCCGAGCCCCGCGCGTGGGCCACGAAGTCCGTCAGTGGTTCGCTGAAAAGATTGTCGCCCGCGATCACGAGCAAATCGTCCGTCGCCAGATTTTCTCGTCCCAAAACAAGATTGATGTCGCCGATCGCGCCGAGCTTGTCTGAGTCGTCGGTCGATTCGTCGTTCACCACTTTCAAGCGGCGCTTCGGGCTACGTTTCTGATAACTCTCAGCCCACTCTTCGAAATCTTTCGCGAACTTGTTGTTCGTAACCACATAGACCGTCGCGATGTCCTCCACCGGCGCCAGGTTGTCCATGACCCATTCGATCATCGGCTTGCCCGCGACCTCGAGGAGCGGTTTTGCTTTCCTTAGGGTGAGCGGATAAAGGCGGGTGGCGTAACCGGCGGCCAAAATGAGAACATTCATGTTCGCGCAAACTACGCCACGGAGTTTCGTTTCGCCATTTCCGCACCAACTGCGACGTCGCGCAGACGTTTTTCGAGTGCCGCGAGGCGGCCTCCTTCAGTAATTTTGCCGCGCGTGCCACTATCCGCGACGTAGAACGTGTCAATCGCCGCGCCTTTCTCCGTGCTGATCCGCGAAAGAATAATCGAGACACCCTCCGCTCCGAGCGACGAAATCAGGTCGTAGAGAAGACCGAGCCGATCTCGGGTCTCGATTTGCAGCAACGTGTAATGCGGATGCGATTTGTTGTCGACTATGATCCGAGTGAGAAACTCAATCTCGGCTCCCGCTGGTTTCCGCATTTGGCGACGTGCATTTTCGAGAAGCGGACGGAAGTCAAAATCCGGCTCGAAAAGCGCGCGGCGCAACGTCAATTCCACCAGGTCGAAATCCCGTTGCGCAGTGACGGCGCGCGCGCGCAGATCGCAAACGCGGAAGACATCCAGCACCACGTTGTCGCCCCGCGCGTAAATATCGGCGCTCAAAATGTTGAGCGGGACGACGGAGAAGGAACCCGCGATCTTGGCCAGAAGTTGCTGTCCGTCCCAAGTGCAGAGCGAAACTGTGGTATGCCCCTGTTCTGGTGATGGCTCCCACGCGACCGCCGGCGTGAGCGGATGCTCGTTTCGCAGAAAAAGGTTAGCAAGAAAGGTGCGGAAGAGTTCAGCGTGTCTCGCGATTTCCTCGACGCCGAAAGCGCGAAAATAATTATCCGGCATCGCTTCGAAATGCGCCTCCACTTCCGCGGCGTAGTCGGGAGAAAGCCGGGCGGCCACCGCCCGCTGCAGCGATTCGCGCTCGATCTTTTGCTGGGCAAAGAAGCCCGCCTGATCCGCCAGATATTGGGATGTCCCGCGATACAATTGCCAGACGAGCGTCTCTTTCCAATCCGACCACGCCTCGCCCCTCGTTCCCTGCCCATCGGCCAGCGTCAGGAGCATCAGCGCATCGAGATTCTCTTGGCTGCGCACCATGCCGGCCAACTCCACGATCGTTTCCGGATCATCGAGATTCCTTTGCCGCGCGATGGTGGAGAGCGTCAAATGATGATCGACGAGCAATACGAGAGCGCGCCGTTGGGTGGAGTCCAATTCCAGCCGCCGCGCAGCCTGCTGCGCGAAAAGCGCGCTCGCCTCGGAATGCGGACGCGCGCCGACCGCCTTTCCGGTGTCATGCAAGAGCAGCGCCAGATATAAGACAAATGGGTCGGCGATTTTCTCAAGAAGCTCCCGATATGGGATCAACTTTGGATCTTCTGTTGTCGTCAGGTCATCCAGCTTTTCGATGCAGACTAACGAATGCTCATCGGCAGTATAACGGTGAAAGAATTCATGCTGCACCAGGCAGGTCAAAGGCTCGAACTCCGGTAGATACCGTCCCAGAAAATCGACCCGATGCATCATGCGAAGAATGCGGCCGGCTTCTCCGCGGCGCGAGAGCATGGCGCGCAACATCGCCCGTGGGGCCCCCGCAGCGCGGAAATTGCGGGTAACGAATTTCAGGTTACGCGTTACGAGATCTTCTAGATCCGGCCCGATATCGAATTGATGTTCCTGTGCCAAACGAAAGACTTGCATGAGCAGTTCCGGCTCGCGACGAAACAGGTCGCGCCGTTTTGCATAAAGATGTTTGCCGCGCGCGACGAACGGTCCGAAATCCCGCTCCGGCAA
The DNA here is from genome assembly GCA_040004745.1 of Chthoniobacterales bacterium. Lineage (GTDB taxonomy): Bacteria > Verrucomicrobiota > Verrucomicrobiia > Chthoniobacterales > UBA10450 > JACCTI01. The sequence continues at coordinate 2,973 of JBDUAH010000231.1, forward strand.
GAGCTTGGGCCGGCGGAAACGGAAAAACGAACGCCGGCCCGCGACTGTTCCAGGATTCGCGAACTGCTCCGTGATTCGTTCCGTCACACGAAATATATTCCGAGTGTGCGCGTAGTAATCCTTCATCAACGCCTCGCTCCGCAGCTGGCCGCGCTTGCTGTGGTATAACAGGCGTTGCGCGATGTGATCCTGTGCGCTGAGATGCAGCACATCCGTGGCGCGACCATTTACGTAGTGCATATCAGTTCGAATCCGGAGAAGGAAATCATACGCACGCTCGATCCCGCGCTGGTCGGCTGCGCTGAGCCAATCTTTTCCGACGAGATGATTGGTCGTTAGGGCGCCTTCCTTGAAGAAGGTCATCCAGAGTAAGTTCTGGTAATCGCGGAGCCCGCCGCAGCCGTTTTTCACATGCGGTTCCTGCATGTAAACGCTGTCGCCGTATTTCGCATGGCGGGCGGCCTGGTCTGCCATGCGCGCAGCGAAGTATTCGTTCTCGGATCCCTTCACGCATTCCGCTCGGAACCGAGAACGAAACAGACGCGCCGCGTTTTCGTCTCCGGTGAGATACCGCGCTTCGAGCATCGCGGTCTTGCTTAGCATATCCTCCTTCGCCTGATCGATCGCCTCACGCACAGAACGCGTGGAGTGACCGACTTTGAAACCGATATCCCAGAGCAAGTACAAAACCTGTTCCACGATTTGCGTGACGTAGGGGGAGACTTTGCCGTGGCCTCCATGCACAAACATCACGTCCACATCGCTCCAGGGATTCAATTCGCCACGGCCATAGCCGCCTAACGCGAGCAACGCTAGCGGTTGCACCGAAGCTCCGCTTTGCTCATCCGCGAAACGCGCCGCCGCGGCAAAGACATGCCGCAAAAGCACGTCCACCAGATCCACGCGCCGCGCACAAATGTCGCGACCGCCCCCTCCGGCCTTGTGCTTTAAGCGTAACCGATGTTCTTCGATCCTCAGGAATTTCTTATAGAGCGGAAGGACGTCAGTCGGTCGGAGGTCGCCGGCCGGGCTCAGTTGGCGTTCGGCATGCGCGAGAACTTTATCGAGGTGACGTGACATCGGAAAGGCGACACTCCTGTCGCCGGATCCAATTTACACCCGGCGACAAAAGTGTCGCCTCGCTCCTCAAAGCTCGATCGCGTAACGCTTCATCTTGTTATAAAGCGTCGGTCGTTGAATCCCGAGCGCTTCCGCGGCTTTCTTCTTGTTGCCGTGGCATAGCGCCAGGGCTTCGAGAATAGCGTTGCGTTCCAACTCGTTCAGGCTCTTTCC
>JBDUAH010000232.1:0-4262 GCA_040004745.1 Chthoniobacterales bacterium
AATTCGACGAAACGCCAGCCGGCGTGAGCGAAGAGAACATGAAGCTGAAGAAGCTGCTCAACATGAGCGTGAACGAAATCGAACTCAGCGTGCGCGCGGCGAATTGCCTCAACAACGCGAACATCACCACCGTGGGTCAGCTCGCACAGAAATCTGAAGCGGAGATGCTCAAGTATCGCAACTTCGGCAAAAAATCGTTGAATGAGATCAAGGACAAACTGCAGCAGTTGCAGCTCGGCCTTGGAATGAAGTTCGATCCAGGTTTGGTAGATATCCCCGCTGCCGGAGCTGATGTGAGCACGAACGGAGCTGCCGATCTCGACGAAGCTTAGTTGCCGGTAGTATCATCTCGGAGACACACCCATGAGACACCAGAAAAAGACCGTCAAGCTCGGCCGCACCGCCGCGCATCGAAAATCGTTGCTCGCAAATCAGGTTTGCAGCTTGATCGAGCATCAACGGATCAAAACCACCTTGGCAAAGGCGAAAGCCGTTCGTCCGCTTGCGGAAAAAATGGTAACGCTGGGCAAGAAGGGCTCGCTTCACGCTCGCCGCACTGCGCTGTCAGTTCTACGCCAGAAGGATATGGTGAAGAAGTTATTCGAGGATATCGCGCCGCGCGCGGCTGATCGCAAAGGTGGCTACACCCGTATCGTGAAACTCGGAGCGCGGAAGAGTGATTCCGCGCCCGTAGCCTTCATCGAATGGGTCGACGCGCCGATCGTGACCGAAGAGCCCGAGCCCGAAGAAAAGGGTAAGAAAAGCAAGTCGGCGAAGAAGACCGACGCTGCTGCTGAAGCCAAGCCCGCTCGTAAGACCAAGAAGGCCGCGGCAGGGTCGGAAGAAAAATCCGAGAAGTAGTCCCTGTCTGATTTCAAAGACCGCTTGTTCGAGCTGAGCAGCTCGGCAAGCGGTCTTTTGTTTTTGTACAGACTCTGCGCGATGCAGTGAAGACGCGCAGAAGTTCGACTTGCGTCCCAAAATTGGGATAGCCGGCTCCCGGCAGCGCCACAATTCCGCACGTCGCAAAAATGACTTTCGAATATAAGCGGCCTTTGGAGTGATATTTATGGCTTTGTTTTATCCTTGGCACGCACCTTGCGATTAGGAGCGCACCAAACAAATCAATTCCATGAAAAACAAATCGACCTACTCGCTCCTGATCAACGCCGACGCCGAAGAAAAGGGCCGGTCCATCTTCGAAGTTTCCGTTTACGTCCTCGTCGTCCTTTGCGTGGCGGTGTCAGGCTGGAACGTCGCTTCTACCTCCGTCGTCCTGCCCGGTAAGGTCAAGAAGCCGGAAGTTCAGGAAAGCATGATTGCCGACGCGAATGCGCCCGTGGCGCAGCCGCCTGCGATTGCAGTCCGCGGCTAAGCTTCCGCGGTAGATTAGCGTAGTCGCGTCAGAGTCCACTGCAGCGCGCCGTCGGCTGCGATCTCCAAATGGGCCACACTGGCTGGCGCGCCGCGATTGGGCCGAGTCACACACCCCGGATTTAGAAAACGCACGCTCCCGCGGCGCTCATCGCGTGGGACGTGCGTATGGCCGTGCAAGAGCACATCGGTGTCGTTCGGACTCCGATCGGGCGGGATGTGAACCAACCGAAAACGGATCCCGTTTCGCTCCTGATTAACGACAAGCGGCCAGGCTTCCTCGCTGTCGCAATTTCCCTGCACAATTGTGACCGGCGGTCCCAGCGCGCGCAGCGTTTCCAAGAGTAGTGGATCGCACACGTCCCCGAGGTGCCAGATTTCATCGGCTCCGCGGGCGAGCGTTTCTAGCCCTAACGGCAAATGATTATGTGTGTCGGCAAGAACGAAAATGCGGAGGGTCTTGTTCACGGGGAGAGGCTAGTGACGGCGCGGGGAGTGGGCGGGCAGATTGTCCGGCTTTTTGCCTGCTAGCAAGAACTCTCCGCCGCATCCATCCGTTAGGCATATGCAGGTTGCCTGATGAGCGAGTCGGATTACCTTCGGCAGGTGTCATTTAAAGATTTTGGTCTCTCGCCGGAGGTCGTCAAAGGAACTCAGGCGATGGGGTTCACCGACCCGACTCCGATTCAACTCCGGGCGTTCCCGATTGTGCTCGCCGGGAAAGATCTCATCGGCACGGCCCAAACTGGCACTGGCAAGACGGCCGCTTTCGCCTTGCCTATCCTAACGAATCTGGCGCAGCACGGCGCGTTTCGTTGCCTGGTGCTCGAGCCAACGCGTGAGCTCGCGGCTCAGGTCGAGACCGCGTTTAGAGATTACGGTCGTTTTACCGATATCCGCGTTTCATTAGTCCACGGCGGTGTCGGCTACGGAAAACAAAAGGAAGAGGCCGCCGCTGGGACGGACGTCGTTTGCGCTACGCCGGGCCGTTTGCTCGATCTCCTGGAGCAAGGCGCGATGAACATGCGCCAAGTCAACGTGCTCGTCCTCGATGAAGTCGATCGCATGCTCGACATGGGATTCCTCCCGGATGTGCGCCGGATCGTGGAGCAAATTTCCACTGATCGGCAGACGCTTCTCTTTTCCGCCACACTGCCGCCCGAAATCGAGCGCCTAGCTTCCTGGGTCTTGCGCAACCCCGAGACGATCGAGATCGGCGTGCAACGTTCGCCTGCGGAGACAGTCAGTCACGCGGTCTATCCGGTGGCGGCGGAGCAGAAGTTCGATCTCCTCATGGCGTTGCTGGAGCGGACGAATTTTGACAGCGCGCTCATTTTTTCCCGGACCAAACATGGAGCCGATAAAATCGCGGTGCGCCTGAAGCAGGCGAAGCATTCCGTCGCGGTGCTGCATTCCAATCGGACGCAGCGGGAGCGCGTGGAAGCGCTCGAAGGTTTTAAGAGCGGGAAATACGAGATCATGGTTGCGACCGACATCGCCGCGCGCGGAATCGACATCGCAGGGATCAGTCACGTGATTAACTACGACGTGCCCGAGCACAGCGAAGATTACGTCCACCGCATCGGTCGCACCGGCCGCGCGCAGAAAGTAGGCGACGCCTTCACGCTCATGAACGGCGAAGAACTCGGTTCGCTGCAGGCGATCGAGCGCTTCATCGGCGCGAAGATTCCGCGACTGAAGTTGGAAGGCTTCTCTTATCTTTACACCGCTCTGTTCGAGCCGGAGTCCGTCACTGGCAGCGGCAAACGCGCCATCGGTGGTGGTCGCACGCACGGCGGGTATTCCTACGGACGCCGGCGGCGCTAACGCCGAGCGACGCGGACCGTTGCGATACCGCCCATACCTGTCATCCCGAGCCGCGACGACGATCGAGGCATCCCGCCATCGAAGTTTGAACCTCCAATTTTAGAACACCTCACGGTCGAAGAAGACGGTCTCCGCGGCCCAAGATGACAACCGGACGGCGTCCGCCTTTCGGAAAGCCCTTGCGGCGTTTCCGCAGCCGCCGGAACTTCCAGTCATGACCAGCCAACCCACTTCTTATGCCCATCCCGAGGCGCTCGTGGAAACAGATTGGCTCGCGGAACACCTGCAGGACGACGGTATTCGCATCATCGAGTCTAACGAAGACATCCTCCTTTACGATAGCGGCCACCTCCCCGGCGCGGTCCACATCGATTGGCGCTCCGATCTGCAGGATCCGCTCGTGCGCGATTACATTTCCCCCGAGCAATTCGCAGCCGTCTGTAGCAAGAACGGCATCTCGCCGGACACGACCTGCATCTTCTACGGTGACAAGGCGAACTGGTGGGCCTGCTACGCGCTTTGGGTTTTCCGTTTGTTCGGACACCAGAATGTTAAAATCCTCAATGGGGGCCGCGATAAATGGCGCGCCGAAGGCCGAGAATGGACGCGGGCAATTCCGAAATTTCAGCCGACAGATTATCCGGTGCCGGCCAAGCGTCTGGACCAGGAAATCCGCGCCTTTGCCGACGATGCGCGCGCCCAAAGCACCGCCGGCCAACCGCTCATCGATGTCCGCTCGCCGGGCGAGTTCAAAGGCGAAATCACGCACATGCCCGAATATCCGCAGGAAGGCGTCCTGCGCGGTGGCCACATCCCTGGTGCGAAAAGTGTCCCATGGAAAACGGCTGCGAACGACGATGGCACATTTAAATCCGCCGAAGAACTGGCCAAGATTTACCAGGAAGGTTGCGGCATATCGTCGGACAAGCCGACCATCGTCTATTGCCGGATCGGTGAACGCTCGAGCCACACCTGGTTTGTCCTCACCTACTTGTTAGGCGTGGAGAACGTCCGCAACTATGACGGCTCCTGGACCGAGTGGGGCAATCGCGTTGGGATGC
>JBDUAH010000233.1:0-4262 GCA_040004745.1 Chthoniobacterales bacterium
CGATGACGATTTCCTCGTTGGCGAGGGTAACGTCGGTGGTAATGGGTGACTTCACACCCGCGAAAGCACCTTCCAGCAAGTCCTTTTCGCCCGCATTTTTCAGTTCAACGCCAATGCGATACTTACCGGGAGGAATCCCTTTCCTCCGCAAATCCGCGGTGGTTCGCTGCACGATCGCCAATTCCGCCTTGCGCATCTCGCTCTCGGTGCTCCGCGGTGCGGTGGTAAAAGTCTGCACCTCGGTCGCGGTCGCAGAGACGGCCAGCGCGCCGCCGCAGCAGAAAAGAATTAATCGTCTCACGGGGCTGCGGTTATGACGGATGAACGTCACGCCGACAAGCACCTTTTGCTGGAGGACCGAAAAAACGCCTCTCAGCCGAGTCGCGCTACGCTTTCGCGTAGACGCCGATGAGCTTGCGCTTCGACGGCTTCTCAGCCTTGAAGTCGCTCACGAAACCGGTCTTCGTCCGGATTTCGACGTGCCCAGCACCGCTAGCGGTGTAAACGAGCACCGCACCGATGGGCGCTGCATACGGGTTGCTCACGTTCAATTTCTTGAACCCGTAGTCGTGCACCAATTCATCGCCGGCCTGCTTGGCCAAAGCGGTCTTCGGATAAGAATCCACCGCACCAGCGGCGAGGAGAGCTTCCTTCACGTAGCGCCAGCAGCGTGATTTCGAATGAGCGTTTGCGCGTTCCTGAGCGATCGTGGCCGCGCGGGCAAGCGTCGGATTCAGCTTCGGATCGATCTTTGCAATCGGCCCCACCAGCTTGCGCTTGCTGGAATCGTCCACCATCGGCACCGAAACAGTGAGACCGGCTTTATCCTGGAAGGCAAAAGCGCGGGTCACTGCGGGCTCGATCTTCACCTTCGGCTTCACGACAACCTGTTCGGCCCGCGAGGCGTCCGTGCGATTGCGCACAGGCTCAAAACTCAACGTCGGCGAAGCGTGAACAGAAGCGGCCAACAAACAGCCGCTGGTGATGATAAGAGTAGTAACTTTTCGCATCAGGAACGCCCCCTATCGGGGCAATCCCGGGATCCCGCAAGCAGTTTTGGTCAAAAAGGGTTGGCTCATCCAGTGGCCGATTTCGCGGTTTCCGGCGCTGCGGATGGTCGTCCGATCGGGTTCTGATTGAAAAAGCGGCGCCGTTGTCGCCTAATCTCGCCTGCATGACAGCCGACATTTCTTCGCGGCGCCTCGATCCAGAATCCGTTTCGGCCCGCCGGGTCGGCCTCGCGTTTGCCCTCGCCACGCTCGCCATTCACCTCGTTACGAACAGCCGCTACGGCTACTTCCGCGATGAACTCTACTTCATCGCCTGTAGCCGCCACCTCTCGTGGGGCTATGTGGATATGGCCCCGCTCTCCGCGTTGATCCTGCGGATCGAGATGACGATCTTCGGCAATTCGCTCTTCGCATTGCGTCTTTTCCCGGCGCTTGCGGGAGCCGCCACGGTCGCTTTGACGGGCGCGATCTCGCGCGCGATGGGCGGTCGCGCTTGGGCCGTCGCGCTGAGTTGCGCCGCTTCGATGAGCGCGCTCGTCTATCTCGGGATCGGAAATTTCTACTCGCTCAATGTCTTCGAGCCGCTCTTTTGGATGGGCTGCGTCTATTGCCTCGTCCGCATCATTAATGGCGCCTCGCCGCGCTGGTGGCTCTGGTTCGGCCTGCTCGCGGGTCTCGGGGTTGAGAACAAACACTCAATGGCCTTTTTCGGCGCTGGCCTCGCTGTCGCGATCTTGTTAACGCCGGAGCGCCGCCATCTCGCCCGGCCGTGGATTTGGCTCGGACTCGTCGTCGCGTTCGTCCTATCCCTCCCTAACCTGCTTTGGCAGATCCGCCACGATTGGGCCACGCTCGAGCTGCTCCAGAACGTCGCGCATAGTAATAAGAACGTCGTTCTTTCGCCGCCAGCATTCATTGGCCAGCAGATTCTGATCATGAATCCCGCCACCGTGGTCTTGTGGCTTGGCGGCTTGGTTTGGTTGTTCGCGTCGCGAGAGGGTCGTCGTTACCGCGTCCTGGGAATCGCGTATCTCCTCACGTTGGCCGAATTCATGATAATGCACGGAAAGCATTACTATCTCGCGCCCGTCTACCCGATGCTCTTCGCCGCCGGTAGCGTCGCGGTCGAGCGTCTCTTCGCAGTGCGCTGGCGTTGGCTAAAGCCGGCCCTCGCCGCGGTCGTGATTGCAATTGCGGTAACGTTTACCCCCACCGTCGTCCCAATCCTCTCTCCGGGGAGACTCGTGGCCTACATGAAAGCGATTCACTTCGAGCCACCGCGCACAGAAACCGCGCACAACGCCGCCCTGCCACAGCTTTTCGCCGATCAATTCGGCTGGGAAGAGATGGTCGGCTCAGTCGCGAAAGCGTTCGCAACTTTATCGCCGGAAGACCAAAAACGGGCCGCCATTTTTTGTCAGAACTACGGCCAAGCTGGCGCGATCGATTTCTTCGGGCCGCGGTACGGCATTCCGCCAGCGCTTTCCGGTCACCAAAATTATTTCCTATGGGGCCCTCGCGGTTACAGCGGCGACGTTCTTCTCGTGCTCGACGATTCCGGCAGCGATGAGCGGGAGCAATTCGAGTCGGTCGAGGACCTCGGGCCAATCGAGAGCAGCCGCTGGGCGATGCCGTGGGAACAGCGGCAACACATTTATCTCTGCCGAAATCTCAAAGTCCCGCTCGCGCAAGAGTGGCCGAGGTTGAAGGAATGGATTTGATGCGGCCAGTTAGACCTGCCGATAGGTGCCTTCGAATAATCGATTCCACTTCGCGCCGTCCGGCGAGATTTCCATCGCGCTGAATATCTCCTCCGGTCCGCGCAATTCGTAACTGATCCGGGCATGCATGCCCGGGCCTCCGTGCGCGACTTCGAGCAGACTCCCGTCGTAACGACCCATGAACGTTTCCGGCGGCGATCCCATGCAATCAAACCAGCTTAACGAGTAGAGATCGTCCTTCGGATTGAAGGTGAAAACGCCGTGGCCCTGGAAGGTGACAACGCCGTCGCGTTCCTGCTCGTAATCGCTGATCAACGCGAAGCCGCTCAACCCCACCCGCATCGTCCGCCGTCCGTGCGCCTTCCCGCCGGCCGGATCCCACGGCGACGGGTGCATTGTTTCCTCGCCTTCCCAATCTCCGGCTAGCTTTTCGAACACTACGTGCCCCGCACTCGGCTTTGGTATTTCCATAACCTTCCTTTTATCCGAAAAGGCGGCGGCGGAACAGATTTCCCTCCTCTCTCCAGACAAATTGACAACCCAGCGGCGTCTCTTTCTTGAATCCAATTGCCCCCCGCGGCGCATCTCATTCATGCTCCCTCTATGAAGACCGACCTGCGCTTCGCTTTTCGCCAGTTACTCAAGTCGCCCGGATTCACGTTCCTTGCCGTGCTCACCCTCGCGCTCGGGATCGGGTTGAACACCGCTATCTTCAGCCTGATCAACGACCTCTTCCTCCGCGGCCTCCCGTTTAAGGATCCCGCGCGCGTCGTCCATCTCTTCACCAAACCGAAGGGCGGCGATACCTTTGACTACCCGCTCTCCGCGCCGCGCTTCATGCACTATCGCGACGGGCAGCAGATTTTCGATGGCTTCGCCGCGGAGACGAACACCGCCTTTACCCTCACCGGTTCGGGCGAACCGGTTCTGCTGCAGGGGTTCCGCACCACGGCAAACTACTTCGACGTCCTGGGCGTGCGCCCGATCATGGGCCGTACCTTTCTCGCGCAGGAAGAGGAGGGAGCCGATGTCGCCCTCGTCTCAGAAAAATTCTGGAGCACCCGGCTGGGGAGCGATCCCAACGTCATCGGACGCAGCATCACGCTCGACGGGATGCCGCACACCATCGTCGGTGTCCTGCCTAATATGCCCGCGCGATGGGTGGGTCCGAACGGGAACGAAATCTGGACGACGAAGCCATTTGTGATAGCCGGATTTTCCCATGAACGCATGATGCGCGGAACAGCTTTTCTACGCGTGATCGGCCGGATGAAAGCGGGGCAAACGGTCGAGCAAGTGCAGGCCGCGCTGCAACCGCTCGCGCAAAGTTATAAGAATGAGAATCCGGGCAAGATCGACGCCGATGTCGTCGGTTTTCTCAACCCGTTGCCCGAGGATGTGAGCGGCGATTTGCGGCCAGCGTTCGGCACGTTGCTCGCCGCGGTCGGCTTCGTTCTACTCATCGCCTGCAGCAATGTGGCCAACCTCTTGTTAGTCCGCTTCAACGGACGAAGGCGCGAAATCGCCTTGC
>JBDUAH010000234.1:0-4255 GCA_040004745.1 Chthoniobacterales bacterium
ACGTGGTCAAGACGACGATTTTCCTCACCAGCATGGGCGATTTCCAGACGGTGAACGAAATCTACGCGACCTATTTTAAGGAGAACCCACCCGCGCGATCGACCGTGGAAGTCTCCGCGCTGCCAAAAGGCGCCAAGATCGAAATCGAAGTAATCGCGATGGGCGAAACGAGGGATCCGGTGGACGGCAAGAGCGTTAGCGATACCTCAGGTTAGTCGCCAGACATTGCGGATGGGTGACGATCTTCTAAGCCTCTTCCGGCAAACCGGAGCGCTGCTCGACGGGCATTTTGTTCTGCGCTCCGGGTTGCACAGTCGGCAGTTTTTTCAGTGTGCGCTTCTCCTGCAGCACACCGCAATCGCGGCCGAAGTTTGCAGCCGGCTCGCGGATAAACTCCGCGGGATCGAGTGCGACGCAGTTATCTCTCCTGCCCTCGGCGGCATCGTCGTCGGACAAGAGGTCGGACGCTCGTTAGGCAAACGCCATATCTTTGCCGAAAAGGATGCGGGCGGGCTGGTCCTGCGCCGGGGTTTTCAGATCGGCACGGGGGCGCGCTTCATCGTCGCGGAAGACGTCGTAACGCGCGGCGGCCGGGTGCAGGAAACGGTCGACATCGTGCTTCAACATGGCGGCGTCGTCGTGGCGGTCGGCGTCATAGTCGATCGCAGTGGGGGCGCGCATCCAGACTTCGGTTGTCCTTTCGTTAGTTTGATCGAAATGTCGGTGGAGACATTTCCCGCGGACAATCTTCCGGCGGATCTGCGCGACCAGACGGCACTCAAACCGGGCAGCAAGTAACGCTTCGCAGCGGCGGATTAAATTACGGGAACGGATTTGCGAGCGCGGGGAAGTCACCCTAATCTCGGAGTTTAAATGAAACGAATACTTGTTGTGGTTCTGAGTCTTGGCCTGTGCGCCTGTGGTCCCGCCCATAAATCCGCGTCGGCCGCGAAGGAACAGTCTACTTCCGAAAAGGCTTCCGCGCCGCACGGTCCCGCCACCATCACGGCCGATCCGAACCCTGTTCCTGCAGGTGGAGAACTAGGGGAAACCACGATCGCCTGGGATACTGGAAGCGATGAGACCGGGGAGGTTTACGTGACCAAAAATGGCGGCCCGGAAAAGCTCTTTGCCTCTTCTGCTTCGGGTTCCCACGTTGTCCCTTGGATTAGCAAAAAAACGCGCTTCCAATTCCTGCTCTATGAAGGAACGGACCACAAGAAGTTGCTCGCGAAGGTGCAGGTGACCCACGCAGGCTAGCGTGGCTTACTTCCACCGTCGTCAATGGCGTCCGGAAATCGAGTGGGTGGGCGAGCGGCTGAGCTGAATTCCTTTGCTTGCCAGCTGCAAGAGGGATTTCCCAGCCACTTCCAGGATGTGATTATCTGTTATTTTGGGGCCGAATCCCGTTACTGCCTGGCTCGCATAGTTAGTTATGCCTTCTTCAGAATGTGTAACCAGTCCGGAATTTTCTGAACGAGCAGATGCCGCGCGATCGTCTCTTCTCGCGCGCCAGCCGCAAGTTTCTGCCGTAGCGCCCGCGATGTAGCTAATTCTACGATCGCCGCTTCCCATGCTTCTGGCGCATCAGGATCAACCAGAAGCCCCGTCTCTCGGTCCACAATAACCCGCGGGTATTCACCTGTGCGACTGAAGATGCCAGACACGCCCAGTCCCGCATACTCGAAGAACTTCAGCGCGCTCTTCGAATGATTGAGGCTTCCTTGTCGAAGAGGAGCGAGGGCGAAATCCCATGTCACCGTCTCCCGTAGCCAGCGCACAAATCGCGGATAGTGAGCGCTTCCTCGCGGCACGTCCAGCCGATGATACCATTTCGGAGCCAGAGGATCATCTTCGAGTCCGCCGATGATCTCGAGGTTAAGCTGGATTTGATGCTCCGCCTTCAATCGGCGACGGGCGCGCAGAAACGGCTCGCGGATCATCTCCAGATCGGCCCCGTGGGTTTTCGTGCCCATGTAGCCGACAACGACGACCCCCGCCGCGCGTGACTGTGTCGGAGGGCGCGCCGGCTGGAACCAGAGCCATTCGTCGACGGTATTCTCAATGACGCAAATGTGCTCGTTGAGCGGGCGGAAGACGTCGAGGAGGTTCTGCGTGCTGACGACGATTTGATCGGCCTTCTCGGCGAGGTAACGGATCACATCCGTGCGCGGTTTGTAAAAAGCGTAATCAATATGGGAGGGATCGAGATCCAGAAGATTGTCGTCGATTTCGAAAACGAGGCGGATATTTTGCGCACGCGAGGTTTCGACAATTGTCACGGCATCATGTTTGGTGAGCGCTTCCCTTTGCAAGAAAACGGTCGTGAGCCCGAGTCGATCGATCCATTCACCGAATGAACCTATGGCATCGGCGGCGGGAAGGCGCGCCGCAAAGAGAACTTTCCCCATTTCCTCGTGCGCGAGCGGGAGGGTGACGCGTAAAAAGGTCGAGCCGCGATCGCCTGCGGGAACAAAGCAGCCGGCGCGTGGAGAATCCGCTGGAAGCGGCGGCGCGAGGAGTTGTGCGTAGAGCGCGCAGTAAGAAGAGGCCATTTCTTCCACAGTTAGAAAACGAATAGCCTCTACTTCACGCACGGCCTTCTGATAGGCGAGATCGTTGTTAGCTATATCCCGTATCTTCTCAAGAGTTGTTGCCGGATCTGCCGTGTCTATCAGCCATCCTCCGCCGTGTTTGGCGATTCGCTCACCCACCGCCCCAAGGTTTGATCCGAAGACGGGAAGCCCTGCACCCCATGCCTCGGTTAAAGTGTGGGAATAGGTCTCGGCCCAAATGGAAAAAATGGCCGCGAAGGAAGGCCTTATTTTGCTAACCGCTCTAAGAAAGTTCTCGCGTTTGTAGGCACCGTGATGCACTCCGATGTCACGCACCGAATCATCGGTCTTGCCGAGGAAGTGAAATTCAATCAGTCCTTCAGTATCAATTCGTGCAATTTCTCGAATGAAATGACTTCCTTTCGAATGACCTATATTGCCAGGGGCAAGAATTCGCACCGGCTCTCCGGAGCGAGGTGGCACTGCCATATCCGTAGCGCGCTTCAGGTCGCGTCCGTGTTCAACGACCCAAAACGGCTTTTGTCGCAACTGCGGAAACGCTTTCATATGTACGTCACGCACCGATTCGGCGGTGGTTACAAAAGCGTCGCAGCAGTCGAGGAGTTGGCTCACTCGCTCCTGCCATTGCGGCAGGAATGGCTTCAACATCGGCAAGTCCTTCAAGAGCCCCGATGGAATGGTGCATTGCTCCAGCCCAGGGGTACACTGTCCGCCACAGAATTTCGCGTTCTGGTCGAGTAAGTGAATCGAAGGACAGACGAAATAGTAATCGTGGAAGGATAAGATCGTCGGAATTCCAAGTGCCCGGCAAAGAAACGGCGCATCAAAACTGTGCTTGAAAAGATGCCGAATGTGCACCAGATCGATCCCTAGCCCTACCAGCACCTGAAAGTAAATCTCGGACAGGGCGGGCCGCCGAAAATCCGCGGCCGACCATCGACCGGAAAGTCTCCAGCGCTGCCGTTCGATCGCACCGCCTTCGCGCCACTCACGCAAGATCATTTCCGTGCCGGTGGAAGTAAGCAGAAAACATTGATGCGTATCGCTCACTTTCGAGACCAAATCTGCATTTGTCATCGGCACGCCGCCCGTCCCTTCGTGCAAAATGTAAAGGATGCGGCGTTGTTCCAGCTGCAGTTCCGGTGCAAGCTGTCTTAAGTTTTGGCCGATGCGGCCACGGAGCTCGTTGATCTGAGCGGATTCTGCGAACTCGCGCACCAGATGGGTGTAATCGGGATGCAGTCGATTAAGCGTTTCGCGATTCTGGACCAATAACCTCTGCTTCTCCTTACCGAAAGAACTGTTGCCTCGGTGATACACAAAAAGGGAGTCGTCAATCACATGACGCCACCCCGCGCGACGCGCGCGCATGCAGAAATCATTTTCCTCACCATAACCACGACCAAAATTCTTTTCATCAAATTCGCCAACCTCGTCAAGCACCTGCCGTTTGATAAACATGCAAAAGCCATTACCAGTCGGCACTTCGGGGTAAACCCGCGTCGAGAGTCGCTCGATCAGACGTGACATCTTGAGTGGCGTGAAGGGGAATTGAATCGGAGCGTTGACTCCTATCTCCGGAACTGAGAAAGCCCCGGCAGCGTTCGAAAACGGCGTCACGGTTGCGATTTGCGGATCGCAATATGCCGCGACCGTTAGCTTTTGGCGCCATCGCGGGG
>JBDUAH010000235.1:0-4245 GCA_040004745.1 Chthoniobacterales bacterium
CAAGAAGTACAACGACCAAGTCCTTTCCTACGGCAGCCCGCCCGCAAAATACGTCGGCGAATTGATGGGGTTGTAAAGGTCGGAAGACAGGTATTTCGCCTCTGCGGGGTTACCACGATTCGCCGCGGACTTATGAGAACTCTTGATGGCTTAACCGATTCGCTCGCCGGAGTGGTGAGCGAACCGGAAGCCTGTCCGGCTTGCGGCGGCACGACCTGGATCAGGTCCGGAGGATGTGCGCGCTGCCTCTTAAGCGAGGGTCTGGAGGAGAACCAGGATTTTGAGGGCGACACGCTTGAGAGCTTGCTCGAGGAAGTCGACATCCCGGAACAAAAATGGCACTTCGGCCACTACGAAGTCTTAGGGGAGATCGGACGCGGTGGGATGGGCGTGATCTACCGGGCGCGCCAGCGTCACTCGCGGCGCGTCGTGGCCCTGAAACGCATCCTGAATTTCGAGGGAGAGACTCCGGAGACGTTGCAACGCTTTCGCCGCGAAGCGGAAGCAGCGGCGAGCCTGGATCATCCGCACATTCTCCCCGTCTACGAGGTCAACGAAACGGCGGAGGGGATCCCATATTTCAGCATGAAATACGCGACCGGGGGCAGTTTGCGGACGGCTGGCCCGGCTTTGCGGAAAGAGCCGCGCGAGTGCGTGCGTTTGCTGGCCAAAGTGGCGCGCGCGGTGGAGTACGCGCACAGTCGCGGAATCCTGCATCGCGATCTGCAGCCCGGAAATATCCTGCTCGATGGACGGAGCGAGCCACTGGTAAGCGATTTTGGATTGGCCCGCTGGCTGGACGATCGGAGCGATCTGACGCGCACGCTAACCACGCTCGGAACGCCCGGTTTCATTGCCCCGGAATCGGGCGATGAAAAAGCGGGAAAGCTGACGCCCGCGGCCGACATCTACAGCCTCGGCGCCATCTTATTCGAACTCCTTACCGGGCGTTCGCCCTTTCTCGGTGCGACCGCGCTCTCCGTCATTCGCCAGGCAGCGGAGACTCCCGCACCGAAATTGCGTTCCCTGCAACCGTCGCTGGATCGAGATTTGGAAACGATCGTCGCCCGCTGTCTGGAGCGGGAACCGACAGCGCGCTACGCTTCGGCCGGCGCCTTGGCGGAAGATCTTGAACGCTGGGTGGCGGGCCGCCCGATCGTTGCGCGTCCGGTTTCCCTCGGCGTGCGAGTCTGGCGCTGGGCGTGCCGAGAACCCGTCCTGGCGGGCGCGTCCGCCGTTTGCTGCCTCCTCGCCGCGACGGTGCTTTTTCTCCTGCTGGAAGGTCAACCCTCCGTCGCGCCGTCCACGCTTCCCGGCAAGAGCATCGCGGTTCTGCCATTCGAGGATCTGAGCGGCCAGGAAGAAAACCCGCTCTTCGCTGAGGGAGTGCTGGATGATATTCTAACGAGTCTAGGACGGATGTCGGATCTGAAGGTGATCAGCCGGAGCAGCGTGGGCACCTACCTGCCAGGACGGCCTCGAAACCTGCGCGTCATAAGCCGGGAGTTGGGCGTGCGTTACATCATGGAAGGAAGCGTGCGGAAGACGGGGGAACGCGTCCGCATCAGCGTGCATCTCAGCGACGCGCAGACCGGCCAGCAACTCTGGGCGGAGAACTACGAGCGGCATTTGCGCGATGTCTTCGGGATTCAGGCGGCTATCGCCGAGCAGATCGCGCAGCAGTTGCAGGCGCGCCTTTCGCCGCAGGAACAGCAGCGGATCCGGACGCGGCCCACGGCGGACATGGCGGCTTACGAGCTTTACCTTAGGGCGCGCGAACTGGCGCACCAAGCGTTTTGGCTCAGCCCAGGGCAGCGGACGGAAACGCAAGTGCGTTTGCTCAACGAAGTCATCGCGCGCGCACCAGACTTCGTCCCGGCGCTCTGTCTCCTCTCCCGGGTGCACGTGCAATCGTATTTCTCGAATCGCGACCACTCGCCGGCACGCCTGGAGGACGCCTGGAGGGCGCTGGAACGCGCCGCCCGCCTGCAACCGGAGGCGGGCGAGGTGCATTTGGCGCGTGGCATCGTTTTTTACTGGGGCGAACGCAACTATGCGGCCGCGCGGGCAGAATTGAATCTGGCGCGGGCGGTTTTGCCTAACGAAGCCGATATCCCCTATTTTCTGGGCTTGATCGCGCGCCGCGAGGGCGATTGGCTGGCTTCGACCAACTTCTTTGATGAAGCCCGAGCCATCGATCCGCGGAACGAGGTCATTCTCTTCGAGCTCGCCCGGACCAATTATTTCGCACTGAAACGCTACCGAGACGCGGCCGAAGCCGCGGAAAGTGTGCTGGCGTGGAAGCCCGACGCGTTCGATTTCATTCTCGCGCGGGCCAAGGTCGACGTGGCCAGCCATGGAGATCTGCGGCGATGGCGCACCGCTGTCTGGGGGCCGGCCGCAAATGCTGCCGATCCTGCGTTGATCGTTTCCGAACGCGTGGAGTTGGCGTTGCTGCAGCGGGATTACCGTACGGCGCGGAAAGAACTCGGCGCTCATCAGGTGCCGGAATTTCGTTGGGATGGTTACGTCATTCCCACGGAGTGGTACGAGGGCCTCATCGCTCGCGGGCTGGGTGAAACCGAGGCGGCGCGCTCCGCTTTTGTCGCCGCGCGCGTCTTGCTCGAAGGGATCGTGAAGGAGCGCCCGGACGATGCGCAGGCGCATATTGTGCTGGCCGAAATTTTGGCGCGCCTGGGTGAAAAAGAGGCCGCTTTACGAGAAGGCGAACTGGCGCATTCTCTGCGGCCTCCGAGCGTGGATGCGGTCGATGGTGCTTACATCGTCGGTCGGTTGGCGGCTATTCACGCGCTGGCGGGAGACAGCGATGGCGCGATCAATCTGCTGCAACAGTGTGTCTCATTGCCAAATGCGATTACCTACGGTTCGCTCCGGCTGGAGGAATGTTGGGATTCGCTCCGGAATGAATCGCGGTTCCAGAAAATTCTCGCCTCGCTCGCGCCAGAGGAGTGAACACCTTTAAGAACGGAACTCGCACGAGTCCATCACGCGCGAGGTTAATGGGGCCGCGTTTATTCCAAGCTCGCCGCGGAAGAATTATTGCTCGTTCCGGGGAGATCGTCTTTCTTTCCTCTCACGCGAATCGCTCACCAAGCAGGGCGCGGAAATCTTGGTTCATGCACAAAGAGAGATCGAATTATGGCGAAGAAGAATAAAAAAAACGTAAACGGAATCAGTAAGAAAATCGAGGAATTGCGTCCGGATATGTCGACGGCCGATGGCGCGACGTTGACCTCGAATCAGGGCGTCTCGATTAACGACACCCATAATACTCTGAAGGCGGGCGAACGCGGTCCGTCGCTGCTGGAAGATTTCCTCATGCGTGAAAAGATCACGCACTTCGATCACGAGCGGATTCCGGAGCGGGCGGTGCATGCGCGCGGAGTGGCGGCGCACGGATATTTCCAAGCTTACAAATCGCACTCCAGCCTAACGAAGGCCGGGTTCCTGAACGATCCTTCCCGCAAGACGCCGGTGTTTCTCCGTATTTCCACCGTGGCTGGTTCGCGCGGCTCGGCCGACCTGGCGCGGGATGTGCGTGGGTTCGCGATCAAGTTTTACACCGATGAAGGCATCTTCGACATGGTGGGGAATAACATCCCGGTCTTCTTCATTCAGGACGCGATCAAGTTTCCCGATCTGATCCACGCCGTGAAGCCTGAACCGCATAACGAAATCCCGCAGGCGGCCTCAGCGCACGATACGTTTTACGATTTCATTTCGCTCTCGCCGGAGACGTTTCACATGCTGATGTGGGTAATGTCGGACCGCGCCATCCCGCGCAGCCTGCGCATGATGGAAGGCTTCGGCATTCACACCTTCCGCTTCATCGACGAGGCCGGGAAGTCGCGGTTCGTGAAGTTCCATTTCAAGCCGAAACTCGGGATGCATTCCGTCCTCTGGGACGAGGCGCTCAAGATCAACGGCAAGGATCCCGATTTCCATCGGCGCGATCTCTGGGAAGCGATCGACGGCGGCGATTTCCCGGAATGGGAATTCGGCGTGCAGGTGGTGGAAGAGAAGGATGAGCACAAATTCGATTTCGATCTGCTCGACCCGACGAAGTTGATTCCCGAGGAGTTGGTGCCAATCACCCCGTTAGGCAAACTCGTCCTGAATCGGAATCCCGATAACTATTTCGCCGAAACCGAGCAGGTGGCGTTTCATCCCGGCCATCTCGTGCCCGGCATCGATTTCAGTAACGACCCGCTCCTGCAAGGCCGG
>JBDUAH010000031.1:0-14393 GCA_040004745.1 Chthoniobacterales bacterium
CGACATTTTGATTCGGATCACGGTGGCAAATCGCGGACCGGAACCGGCCACGCTGCATCTCCTGCCCACGCTTTGGTTTCGGAACATGTGGTCCTGGGGCGACGTGCCCGAGATGGTGAAGACGAAACCGTCGATGCGGATGGACGGCGCGCGCGTCATCCGAGCGGAGCACGAACGGCTGGGAAATTACCAGTTCGCGTTCGAGGGCGAGGCGCGGCCGCTTTTCACAGAGAACGAGACGAACGCGCAACGTCTTTACGGCGCGCAAAATCCAGCGCCGTTTGTGAAGGACGCGTTCCATGAATTCGTCATCCGCGGGAACGAGGCGGCGGTAAATCCGGCGCAAACCGGGACGAAGGTGGCGCTGCACGAAGTGCTGGAGTTGGCGCCCGGAGAGGCGCGCACCATCCGGCTGCGCCTCTCGGCCGCCAAGGAAGCACCCGCGGCGCCATTCGATGCGGAGTTCGACGAAATCTTCTCCGCGCGTCTAAACGAGGCGAACGAGTTTTACGGACAGATCGCCGGCGCGGCGCACGGCGATCCCGATGCGCGCAACGTCATTCGGCAGGCCTACGCCGGCCTGCTTTGGACGAAGCAATTTTACTACTACACCATCCCAGAATGGCTGAAGGGCGATCCCGCCCAACCAGCGCCGCCGCCGGAGCGATTAACCGGTCGCAACAGCAGTTGGCAGCACCTCTACAATCGCGATATCCTCTCCATGCCGGACAAGTGGGAATACCCGTGGTTCGCGGCCTGGGATCTTGCCTTTCACATGATCCCGATGGCGCGGATCGATCCGGATTTCGCGAAGCATCAGCTCGGCCTCCTTTTACGCGAATGGTACATGCACCCGAACGGTCAAATGCCGGCCTACGAATTCGCGTTCGGCGATGTGAATCCACCCGTCCATGCCTGGGCCGCATGGCGCGTCTACAAAATGACCGGCCCCCGCGGCGAGCGCGACACCGCGTTCCTCGAAAGCACCTTCCAGAAGTTGCTCCTCAACTTCACCTGGTGGGTCAATCGCAAGGACATGGAAGGGAACAATCTCTTCTCCGGCGGCTTCCTCGGGCTGGATAATATCGGCGTCTTCGATCGTTCAAAACCGCTCCCCACCGGCGGCTTCCTGCAGCAGGCGGACGGCACGGCCTGGATGGCCTTCTACAGCCTCACCATGCTCTCGATGGCGCTGGAGCTGGCCCAAACCAATCCCGCCTACGAAGACATGGCCTCGAAGTTCTTCGAGCATTTCATCCACATCAGCGACGCCATGAACTCGTTAGGCGATGACGGCCTCTGGGACGAGGAAGACGGCTTCTATTACGACGAACTCAAGACGCCGCGCCAGCGGCAGATTCCGCTCAAGACGCGCTCGCTCGTCGGTCTCATGCCGTTGATCGCGGTCGAGATTCTGGAGAGCGAACACCTCGAACAACTGCCTGGATTCACGAAACGGATGAACTGGTTTCTGAATTACCGGCCCGATCTCGCGCCGCTCATGAGCCTGGGAAAACTCGGTCCGCACGGTCGTCAGCGCATGCTCTCCATTCTGTCCCAGGATCGGCTCGAACGCGTCCTGCGTTACGTACTCGATGAATCGGAATTTCTCTCGCCGTATGGGGTGCGCTCGCTTTCACAGATTCACCGCGATCATCCTTACATCCTGCAAGTCGCGCAGGAGGAACATCGCGTCGATTACGTCCCGGGCGAGGGCAACAGCTACCTCTTCGGCGGGAACTCGAACTGGCGCGGCCCGGTCTGGTTCCCGATCAACTATCTCATCATCGAAGCGCTCGAGCGTTATCACCACTTCTTCGGCGACGAGATGAAGGTGGAATGCCCGAAAGGCTCCGGGACGATGCTGAACTTGAAGGAAGTTGCCACCGAACTGGCACGTCGAATGGGCAGCCTGTTTCTCCGCGACGAAAACGGCGAACGCCCATTCGCCGGCGGCGATCCGCGTTTCGCGCACGATCCGCATTGGCGCGATCTCGTCCTCTTCCACGAATATTTCCATGGCGACAATGGACGCGGCCTCGGCGCCAGCCACCAAACCGGCTGGACCGCCCTCGCGGCGCGATTGATTGAAGGCATGCTGCCGAATCTCCCCAGACCTGATCCAGAGCACGGATGAGAGGCGCGACTCTGGCGATCGCCATGTGGATTGGCGTATTCGCTGGGGCGTGCGGGGCAGAACCGAAATTCACCAATCGCCTCGCGCAGGAAAAGTCGCCTTACCTGCTGCAACACGCGCATAACCCGGTCGATTGGTATCCGTGGGGCCAGGAGGCTTTCGCGAAAGCGCGGAAAGAGAACAAACCGATCTTCCTCTCGATCGGTTATTCCACCTGCCATTGGTGCCACGTGATGGAGCGCGAGAGTTTCGAGAACGAAGCGATCGCGAAGCTGCTAAACGACAATTTCGTCAGCATCAAAGTCGATCGCGAAGAGCGGCCGGATATCGACGGCGTCTATATGACATTCGTGCAGGCCACGACCGGCAGCGGCGGCTGGCCGTTAAACGTTTGGCTCACGCCGGAGTTGAAACCCATTGTCGGCGGCACCTATTTTCCGCCGGAAAAGAAGTGGGGCAAAGCCGGCTTGAAGAGTGTGCTGCGCCAGATCGCGGAGGCGTGGAAAACGGATCGCGCGCGAATCGTGGAGAGCTCGGAGAAAGTGGTCGCGCAGTTGCAAAACGCGGTCGCGCAATCCGGCGGCGCCGACAAGCTGAGCGACGGGATTCGAGAAAAAGGGTACGAACAATTCTCAGCGCAGTTCGACGAGAAGTTCGGTGGCTTCGGCGACGCGCCGAAATTTCCCCGGCCGGTCGCGCTCGAGTTTCTCTTCGAGTTTTACGGCACCACGCCCGAGGCGAAGGAAGGAAAGCACGCGCTGGAAATGTCGCTCGTCACCTTGCGCAAAATGGCAGAGGGCGGAATGCACGATCAGCTCGGGGGCGGCTTCCATCGTTACTCCACCGACAAATTCTGGCACGTCCCGCATTTCGAAAAAATGCTCTACGATCAGGCGCAGCTCGCGCTCATTTATCTGGACGCGTTTCAGATCACGCATGACCCGCTCTTCGAGCAAACCGCGCGCGATATTCTGAAATACGTGGAGCGGGATCTCTCCAGCCCGGAAGGCGGGTTTTACTCCGCGGAAGATCCCGACAGTTTGATCGCGCAGGGGAAAATCGAAAAAGCGGAAGGCGCGTTTTACGTTTGGTCGAAAGACGAGATCGATCGTCTGCTCGGAGCGGAAAGGGCGAAAGTTTTCGATGCGCACTATGGCGTGGAAAAAAACGGCAACGCCCCGGAAGATCCGCAGGGCGAATTCACGAATAAGAACATCTTGATCGAACGCCAAACGCCCGCCGAAACGGCGAAGAAGTTCGGCCTGAAGGAAGAGAAGATTCGCGAGCTTCTGAAGGAGAGTCGCAAGATTCTTTTGGACGCCCGCGCGACACGGCCACGACCGCATTTGGACGACAAGATCGTAACCGCGTGGAACGGGCTCATGATCTCAGCTTTCGCGCGCGCCGCGCAGGTGCTCGACGATCCCGCGTATCAAAAATTAGCCGACAAAGCAGCTGATTTTTTGCGCGAGAAACTTTATCAAATCGATACGCACACTCTTCGTCGCAGCTACCGCGAAGGCGCGGGCGATGTCGAAGGATTCGCAACCGACTACGCATTTCTCATTCAGGGGTTGCTCGACCTCTACGAAACGTCGTTCGACACCAGCCGACTGGAATGGGCGCTGCAACTCCAGGCGCGGCAAGATGAGCTCTTTCGAGACGGGAAAGCGGGCGGTTATTTCACCACCAGCGGCACGGATGCAAACGTGCTGTTGCGCATGAAGGAGGCGGACGATATGGCCGAGCCATCGGCAAATTCTGTCGGCGCGCTCAATCTTCTTCGGCTCGGCTACCTCTTGGACGATCAGACCGCGCGGACCCATGCCGAGGAGACGCTGCACGCCTTCGCGCAGCAATTGGAGAGCGCTCCTTCGTCAATGCCGAAAATGCTGGTCGCGCTCGGTTGGGCGCGCGCGCATCCGCAGCAAATCGTCATCGCCGGCAAGCCCGGCGCGACCGACACGGAAGCGCTCCTCCGCGTAGTGCACCGAGAATTTCTCTCCCACCGCGTCCTGATTTTAGCCGACAACGGGTCGGGCCAGAAATTCTTCGGCGAACACGTCGATTTCATCAAAGCGGTCGCACCCATCGACGGCAAAGCGGCCGCCTACGTGTGTGAAAATTTCGTCTGCCAGCTTCCGACCAACGAGCCGGATAAGTTGCGCGCGCTCCTGACTGCGGGAGACTCGGAATAATGTCCGCGTCCACCACTCCTAATCACGTGGCGAGAGTGGACTTCGAGCTGCTCGTAGATACACACTACGCGGCGCTCTATCGGTTTGCTCTTAGCCTCGCGAAAAATGCGATGCAAGCGGCTGACCTTACTCAACAAACTTTTTACCTCTGGGCGGCCAAGGGCCACCAGTTGCGCGACACCTCGAAAGTGAAGACGTGGCTTTTCACCACGCTTTATCGGGAATTTCTCGGCGGCCATCGGCATGAGGTGCGGTTTCCGAAGGTGGGCCTCGACCAGGCGCCCGAGCAGGCCGCGCCGGCAACGTCTGTGCATGAAAAGATCGATGCCGCGGCCGCCGTCGCCGCGTTACAGACGCTGGAAGAAAATTATCGCGCGCCGCTCACGCTTTTTTATCTGAAACAATTTTCCTACGCCGAGATCGCTGAAGTCCTGGACGTCCCGATCGGCACCGTCATGTCCCGGCTTTCGCGCGGGAAAGAATATCTGCGGCAAAAATTAGCCGACCAAGCGGACGTGGCCGCGCGGAAGATCGTACCCCTCCCAAAGCCGAAGGAGGATTCGCGCGCGTGAATAACGACGAAGCCAAATTCATTCTCAGCGCCTACCGCCCCGGCGGCGACGATGCGGCCGACGCGCGTTTCACGGACGCGGTAGCGCAAGCCGAGCGCGATCCGGAGTTGACTGCGTGGTTCAAAAGCGAGCTGCAGTTTGACGCGGCCATCGCCGACGCGCTCGATGCGGTTCCACCTCCGCGCGATTTGCGCGCGAAGATTCTTGCCGGTGGCGAAGCCAGCAGACCGCGCGCCTGGTCGGCGCGCCGGACCGTGCTCGCACTCGCAGCCGGCATCGTCCTCCTGGCTGCGCTCGCCTCCATCTGGCTGGGTCGCGCTCCAGGCCTAGATGGCTGGCAACGCGACGCGCTCGCCATCATTCCGAAATTCGGCACCGGGGCGGAGAATTTTGATCTGGCGAACAATGACCCGGAAGTGCTGCGGCAATTTCTCCGTGCCCGCAACGCGCCCGCGCCGGCTACGCTCCCAGTCGCGCTGCAATCGCTCCCAGCGCTGGGTTGCAAGACGATCACGTCGAGCGGTCAAGCGGTGTCCATCATGTGCTTCAAAATGCACACGGGCGACTTTATCCACCTCGTCATGACCGGGCAAAACACCCTCTCCCACCCGCCCCCGGCGAAGCCTCGTTTTGTCGAGGAAAATGGATGGACCACCGCGAGTTGGAGCGCGAATGGCCAGTCCTGCATGTTGGCGACAAAAGGTTCCGAGAAGGATTTGCGCGAAGTGCTGACGACCGCGGCGCTGGCCGCGGTCCGAGTCGAGCGATTCGTTAGGGCATCCATCCGCCCACTGCTTGCAGAGGCTCAATTCCGCCCGCTTCCGTAACCCACGCCACCACGGCCTGGCGCGATGAAGTTGCCGGGCCTGTCGGCAGGCTCACTTCCGCTTCGCCCTTGCCCAGCGGCGCGTCATTCAGGCCCAGCACCACGAAATCGTGCAACAACTGGCGTCCGCTATTTTCGCCCGCTTTGACATTGATCTTTACGTCAGAGCCGAGGCGCGCGACATGCACCTCGAACGAGCGTCCGTCGGCCTTCGTCGGCTGGAAACTGGCCGAAACGCGGTTCGAATCCTTCAGCGCTAGTTTCAGTACGCCCGGCTTCTCGCTGGAAGCGGAAGGGACGCCGTTGTTGTGCCATTCCCGCCCATCGAGAACAAAGCCCGGCGTATAAACGCTCGAACTCCTCCAAGCCGCGGAATAGCGATACTGCCGCGCCGTCCAGGCCTTCGCCGCGAAAGGATCACGCCAACCGAGCCGATCCCAGTAATCGACATGAAACGCGAGCGGAACAAAATCCGTCCACAATCCCGGCGCGTTCTTCAACTGGCTCAACCACGCTTCCGCCGACGGGCAACTGCTGCAGCCTTCGGAAGTGAAGAGCTCGAGCAGATGCGCACGCGTCGATTTACTGGTGAAGGTGGTTTCCGCGGCACGCATCGAGGACAGTGCCATACACGACAGCGGAAGGAGAACCCAGGTAAGTTTGGACATGTGAATGAGAAGCGCCGCCGCGGAGTTTTATTCCCCGCTCCTTCAAGTGTGCTGCCAGTTTTCTTCGTCGTTGGAGTCGTTAGGCGAAAGGCCCAGAACGTCGCCCTGTGTGCTGACGCCGAGGCCGAGCACGGTGCGATTGGCGTAGGCGAAATAACTCGCCACCTGATTCACTTCCAGGATCTCGCCGTCGCTGAGACCGGCCTCGCGGAGCGCCGCGATTGAAGATTTGAGCGTATTTTGCGGTGCCCGGGTGAGTTGATGCACGTAAGCGAAGATTGCCTGTTCGCGGCGATCGAAGACCTCGGAGAAACGCTCGGTTTCGAGCGCGCTGCGAACCTTCTCAATGCGGGCGTCGTCCTGCAGCAGGCGCTGCAAACCCGCGAGGTGATGGGTCACGCAATAGTCGCAGCCATTGAGCAGGCTGACGTAAATTCCGATGGTTTCGAGGAGCCACTTCGGCAGCGTGTTGCCGCGATGATGGAGCACGTTTTTGTAGAGCGCCAGGTGCGCTTCCAGGATGTGCGGGCGGAGGCTGTGAATTTGTAGGACGTTATCGACCTCGCCGCCGGGGCCGGCCAGACGGGTATAGATTTCGCGCAAACGCCCGGCGGCTTTCTCCGGAGGCACCGTCTCGATCCAGCTCACGGCGCGATTATACACGCCTTGCTCGTGCGCTCCGACCTCGTACGGTTCCGCCATGCAACGCGTGGCGTTTATTGTCGGCGTCGGACCAGGGCTGGGAGCCGCACTGGCCCGGCGGTTTGCGGGCGAAGGGTTTGCCGTCGCGCTGGTGGCGCGGTCGCAGGACTTCACCGGCGAGCTGGCGCGGGAACTGAACTTGTTAGGGCAAAAGGCCGTCGCCTTGACGGCCGACGCGAGCGATCCGGCGCAGATTGTCGAAGCGGTGGCGCGAGCGCGGCAGGAGCTGGGGCCAATCGGAGTTCTGATTCATAACGCCAGCTCTTCTTCCGGCGACGGTTTGCTGGGCACGAGCGCGGAACAGTTTGAGCAGACTTGGAAAATTGCGACCCTCGGAGCGTTCGTGTGCGCCCGGGAGACGGCGCCCGACATGATTGCGGAGGAGAGCGGCGCGATGCTTTTCACGGGTGCAACTTCGAGCGTGCGCGGCGGCGGATGGCTCGCGTTTAGCAGCGCGAAGTTTGCCCTGCGCGGTCTGGCGCAATCTCTCGCGCGCGAGCTTTGGCCAAAAGGAATTCACGTGGCGCATGTCGTGATCGATGGCTTGATCGGGGACGGAGATGAGAACGAAGAGCCCAGTCTCGATCCGGCGCGGATAGCGGAAGCCTATTTTCATCTGGCGACGCAGGATCGTTCGGCCTGGACACTGGAATTGGATCTGCGTCCGCACCGCGAGAAATTTTTCGAGTAAAACTGCGCCATGCCAGAGAAGGTCACGGTCGCCGTCATCCAGCACGCACCGGTTTTTATGGACCTGGCGGCGAGCATGGAGAAAGCGGTCCGTTTGATCGAGGCCGCAGCGCAGGATGGTGCGCAGGTGGTGACGATGGGCGAGACCTGGCTGCCCGGTTATCCCGCCTGGCTGGACCATTGCGCTGAGATGGGCCTATGGGATCACGCGCCCACGAAAGCCGTCTTCGCGCGGCTACGTCAGAACAGTGTGCTCGTTCCCGGCCCGGAAACGGAACGCCTCGCGCGGCTCGCGGCGGAGCATCGGCTGACGCTCGTCATCGGCGTGAACGAGCGCGTCGAAGCCGGACCCGGCAACGGCACGCTCTACAATAGCCTCCTGACCTTTACGCCGGAGGGCGGACTGGCGGTGCATCACCGCAAGCTGGTCCCAACGCACACGGAACGACTGGTTTGGGGACAGGGCGATGGGCGCGGGTTGGAGTCAGTAGCGACCCCGGCAGGCCGGATCGGTGGTCTGATTTGCTGGGAACATTGGATGCCACTGGCGCGGCAGGCGTTGCACCTGGCCGGTGAGCAAATTCACATCGCGGTCTGGCCCACGGTGCACGAGATGCATCAGCTCGCGAGCCGGCACTACGCGTTTGAAGGGCGCTGCTTTGTCCTCGCGGCGGGCTTGATCATGCGGGCGAAGGATTTGCCCGCGGAGTTCGCCCCGGCTTCTGTGTGCGAAGGAAATCCGGAGGCCTTCTTGCTGCGTGGCGGCAGCGCCGTCATCGGGCCGGACGGGAAATATTTGGTCGAGCCGTGCTTCGATCAGGAAACGACGATCCTGGCCGAGATCGATCCTGGCGCCGTGGACGAAGAGCGCATGACGCTGGATGTCGCAGGCCATTATAGCCGGCCGGATCTCTTCGAATTCCGGATTCGTTAGGCGGGAATAACGCCGCCGGCTTGCAGGCGCTCCTCGTAGAGATCGCTCCAGCGTTGTTGATTCATGGCGCACATTGGGACGGCTTCCCAGTCGCCAGTGGCGCGGTTTTTCACTGCTCCTTTGAAGACGCAGGCGTCGAGGCGGAGTTGAGTTTCGGGATCGGCGGCGGCGTTCGCCACTTGCTCAGCGTCCATAAAGTTGTGCGTACCGGTGTTGAGAGTTTGCGCTCGGCCGGTCGCAAAAGCGCGGGCGAATTCCAATGGAATTTCTCCCGTGGCCAGCAGCGCGACGGCTCGCAGGGCGAAGCGCGCGGCGAGCGCAGGATGGCGTGCGAGAGCGCCCGCGATGCGGTATGGGAGCGTCCCGGCGTCATCAGTCATGGTGGAGATGGCGCCGAAGGCGGACATCGCTTCGCTCAAGAGGGCGCGTGATTTTGGGTCGTTAGGCAGTGCGGACATGACGCGACCGGACGGTCGGGCAAGGAGAAGGAAGGCTCCGTTGTTGCATTCGGAATGGCCGAAAGTGGCGGCCTTGCGTTCGAGCGCGACCCCGGCGCCCTCGCAGATTTTTTCCCAGACGCTGTCGGGTGTCACGGGGTGCTCGGAGATGCGGGTGCGGCCAGTGTTTGCTTCCGGGAGGAAACTGATGTTCCGCCAGACCCGCGTGCGCTCAGCCGTAGCCATGAACCAACGCAAGACTTCCGGCACGTCGTTGAGATTCCGCTCAGTCACAGTGCAGTTGTGAGCGAACTCGAGAGGGAGCCCCGTCTTCCGATGCATCTCCAGCGCGAGACGGGTGAAGGCTTCGCGCACCGGATGCAGATCGGCTTCTCGATTCACCCGACCGATGGGGAAGCCGTGACGCCCAGCCTGTGTGATATCGATGTGTACCGCGATTTGTCGCAACCCGCCGGTGCGCATCAGTTCTTCGAGAAACTCAGGCTGCTCAATCAAGGTCTGCCCGTGCGTCATGAGCATCGGCACCAAGCCGGTTCCGACCGCATAACGCACAATTTCGACTAGCTCCGACTGGCGTCCGGTTCGGAAATAAGCGTCGGCCACGTCGCCGCCGGTGATTTGCAAGCCGCCACCCGGACCTTGAAAACGACGATTCGCATCGATCTGTTCCTTCATCTGCGCGAGCGATGGCATCGGCACCTGATTGGCGTTTTTCGGCAGATAACAGTGCGTGCAATGAAACGAGCAGTAGCTCGCGCCGGTGGTAAAGCCGCAATGCGTCAGATGTCGGCCGCTCAACTGATTTTCGGTGCGGAGTTCGGCGGGAAGCGAACGCCAGCGCTCGCGCAGGAGCGCTTCCTTTTCGCGATCGACCGGATAACGAAAAGCCCGCCAGCGCGCAGACCAAGGCGAGCGAAGCGGGAGCGCGTGCATGGTTCTAGGAGCGGATAGTGATTCGCTTATTCCAAGGCAAGCTGCTTCTCCAACGCGCGAACTGAGTCGCGGGCGGTGGAATGCGATCGCCCTTCGGACATCGTAGTCACTGTGAAGGCTGGATTTCTCCTGTGCATCTGCATTCTCCTCGGCGTGGTCGATGTTGCTTGGGCACAGACCACGACTCATGCCAGCGAAGAGAAAGCCATCTTTGCCGGTGGATGTTTTTGGTGTATGCAGCCCCCGTTCGATCGCACCCCCGGCGTGATCGCAACCAAGGTCGGTTTCTCTGGTGGGAGGGAATCCAATCCGACCTACCGGCAGGTCTCGTCGGGTCAAACCTGGCATCGCGAAGTGATCGAAGTGACCTTCGAGCCGGCGACGATTTCCTACTCGCAACTGCTCGATATTTTCTGGCGCAACATCAATCCCATCCAGCGCGACGGCCAGTTTCGCGACTTCGGTGATCAATATAAGAGCGCGATTTACTATACCCCGGAAGATCAGCACCACGCCGCGGAAGAATCGAAGAACGCGCTGTCCCAATCAGGGAAATTCCAGAAGCCGATCGTTACTGAGATCTTGCCCGCAAGCCAATTTTGGCCGGCGGACGAGTTCCACCAGAAGTATTATCAGAAGCATCCGGAAGCTTACGGGATGTACTATTTCACTTCCGGCCGAGGGCCGTATAAGCAGCGCGTTTGGCGTGGCGGGAAATAGAGCGCGGTCGTCGACAGCTTGTTCTCAGCGCCGGGCTCGTTCGTAGAGCCAGTGGAAGATCTTCCTCGCCGTAGGTGTCAGACGGGTCTTGCTGTATTTGTCGCCCGCTTTGCGAGCAAGCTCCGCAAAGGTGGGATACGCGTGAATCGTGGAGGCGATCGCGCCGAGACCGATGTCGTTTTTCATCGCGAGGACGAATTCGTGCAGTAGATCGCCCGCATGGGCACCAACTAGCGTGACGCCTAAAATTTTGTCGGAACCTTTCTTCGTTAGCACTTTCACGAAGCCGGCCTCCTCGCTTTCCACGATCGCGCGATCGAGTTCATCGAGCGGAACGCGGAACAGATCGTATTCAATCTTCTGCTTCTTCGCCGCGGTTTCGCCCAGACCGACGTGCGCTACTTCCGGGTCGGCGTAGGTGCACCACGGCACGACGTCGAAATCCATTTTCTGCCGCAGAAGCTGGAGCGGCATGAGGATGTTCCGGACGACCACACGGGCGGTGGCGTCGGCGGTGTGGGTAAACTTGAGGCGATTGGTGATGTCGCCCGCGGCGTAAATGTGCGGCTGCGAAGTTTGCAGATAATCGTTCGTCTTCACGCCATGCTTATCGGAATCGACACCGGCCGCTTTGAGATTTAGCGACTCGATATTTGGCGTGCGCCCCGCGGAAATGAGCAAGGCATCCGCAGTCACGGCTTCGCCCTCGGCGAACTCCATCCGCACTTTTTCGCCATACTTCGATACGCGCGTAGCTTTCGCCTTCAGCCGCACCTCGATTCCTTCCGCACCGAACCGTTCCTGGATGAACTCTGCTACGTCTGGATCTTCCGGCGGCAGCAGTTGCATCTGATTCTGCACGATCGTGATCTTCACGCCGAGACGTGCGAACGTCTGGCCGAGCTCACAACCAATCGGTCCGCCGCCGAGAATGATCATGGTTTTCGGCCGCGTCTTCAGCTCATCAAAAATGGTCTCGTTCGTGAAGTAGGGAACCTCCTCGAGGCCTTCGATCTTCGGCACGGTGGCGCGGGTTCCAGTCGCGATGACGAAATTCTTCGCGCTCAGCTTTTGGCCGTCGACTTCGATCTCGTGCGGCGAGAGAAAGCGGGCCTCGCCCCGAAAGACATCCACGCCTAACGACTCGAAGCGTTCCTGCGAATCGTTGGGCGCAATGACGGCGCGGCGTTCCCGCATTCGCAGCATCACCTTTTCGAATTCGAATTGCGGCTCCTGATTCTCCAGACCCCAATCGGACGCGCGCCGGATGCTCGCAATCAGACGCGCGGAGGAGATCAACGCCTTACTCGGGACACAGCCAAAGTTCAGGCAATCGCCGCCCATCTTGTTGCGCTCGATCAAAGCGACGCGGCCACCCAGACCGGCCGTTCCCGCGGCCGTGACCAGACCCGCGGTCCCGGCGCCGATGACGACGACGTTGTATTTGCCCGAGCCTTTACGCTCTTTCATAGAGTGATGCGGCGCGCGGAGGTGTCTCGTGTTTGAGGGCCAATTCGGGAGGTGAAACGCCGCGCAGATAACGGTAGGTCAAAAGCAAATCGCGCATCGTCCTGCGACCAGGCCCGAGGGTTTCGAAGCGGCGCGCGGCGGAAGTGACGGCGGGCCGGAGAATCACCGTCCGCCCAAAGCAGCGCATCCGGCGCGAAAAATCTAGATCTTCGAAAAGAGCGACGTCCTGGTAACCGCCCAGTTTTTGAAATACCTCCGTGCGTACGAATATCCCCTGGTCGCCAAGGAACCAACCGCTCAGCCGACCGCGCAGATAAGCCAGCGCACACGTCAAACGCAGCAGCCAGGAAGACGAATCATAGCGTCGTGCGAACGCGCCGCCGACGACCTGCTGATTCGTCAGTGCTTCTTCGATCTTCGCCAAAGCAGCCGCGGCGAGAACGGTATCGCCGTGCAAGAAAAGCAGGATGTCGCCGCGGGCCTGCGTCGCTCCCAGATTCATTTGCGCCGCACGTTGGCGCACTTGGCACGGAACCACGCGCGCTCCGTGCTGCGCCGTCACCTCCACGGTCTGATCAGCGCTTCCGGCATCCACCACCAGGACTTCATGCGCCACCGCGCCGCCCGCGAGTGTGATTGCGGACAGCGTCTTGGGAAGATGCTGAGCTTCGTTCGCGGTGGGGATGATAATCGAAATCATGAGGACTTCGCGAGCCGCCTCGTGCCGTTTCACGCCGGACGAAGGTTTAAGCGCACGGTTTGAGACTTGAGGACGGTTGATTATTCCGTCGCACCAGCCGCACAAGCGGTGTCTCTTTCCGCCGCCTCTGCTTTGGCGAACCAACGCGCAATGAGAACGTCGGTCGACGAATGGGCGATGATCGAGCCCGTGATGACGAGCGCGATGAAGCTAAACATTTCGTTTCCATGCGGGACGCCGGCATTGAGCAGGAGCAAACCGTAAACGACCGACGCGAAACCCTTCGGACCAAACCAGGAGGCCGCCAACCGTTCGCGCCAATCGAGCTCGCTGCCCACGAGGGCAACGGCCAAGGCCAAAGGCCGCGCGACCACCAGCGCGAGCACGGCGAAGACGTAGCCCTTCCACGGCATTTCGCGCAGGAACACCGGCGACATCAAGGCTCCGAAGACGAGTACCGCCGCGAGTTTGAAGAGCTCCGCCACGGTTTCACCGAAGCGATGAAATTCATCCCGCAGCCGCGTGCTGACCGTGACCACGGTGACGCCGGCCGCGAACGCCGCCAGATAAACGTTCGCATGCGTGATCCCGGCGATGGAATAGACCAGCAAGCCTAACGAGAAGGCGTAGAGAGGCTCGTAAGATTTCGCGATGGCAAAGAGCCGGCTGCGTTCAATCCTGGCTCCCGCCCACGGCACCGCTATCCCGAGGGCCACACCGGCCGCGATCTCGATTCCCAACTCGGCCCAACTAACCTCATTGCCGGCGGACATCGCCATCAGGACGAGCACGATCGGCAGCGCCAGGCCGTCGTTTAGTCCGCTTTCGACATTGAGCAGATTGCGGAGACGGCCGGGAATTTCCTTCCGCCCGACGATGGCCGCGGCAAAGACCGGATCGGTCGGGCACAAGACCGCGCCGACCAGAAACGACGCCAGCCAAGACAATCCCGCCACCCAATGTGCGAGCAACGCCGTGACGAGCAGCGTGAGCGGCAAGCCCAGCAGGAGAGCGCGCCCCGGCAGATTCCACGCGCGAAACAAATCGCGCGCACCCACGCGCATTCCATCGGTAAAGAGCACGCTAAAGAGCGCCAGCTCGGCCAGCTTCGAGACCACCGGGCTGGTGGCCGAGAGCGGCAGGAGATCGAGCATGTCGCGCCCGCAGATAAAGCCAGCGACCAGAAAAAGCACCGCGGTCGAGAGCACACTGCGATGCGCCAAGTCCGAGAGGAGGACAGCGATCGTCAGGACAACAGCAAATACGAGTAATTCAGGCACGGCGTTTCCAGACTGTCAGGTCCGGAAGGAATTCGGGAAGCGTATACGCTTTGCGACTCCTTCGCGAAAACGCACGTCGCCATTCACGAAACTCCAGATTTTACC
>JBDUAH010000236.1:0-4233 GCA_040004745.1 Chthoniobacterales bacterium
TCGTTTACGATTACGATCAAACCCTCAGCCCGAGCTACATGCAGGACGAGGTGGTCTTCCCCGCCTTCGGCATCAACAAGGACAGCTTTTGGCGCAAGTGCACCGAACTCGTGCGTGAGGGCGGCTACGACAGCGAACTCGCCTACATGAAGGTGTTGCTCGACACGCTAGGGATGGATCGGCCGACGAATGCAGAGCTGAAAGCGCTGGGCGCGAATCTGAATTACTACAAAGGGTTGCCCGAGATGTTCGAGCAGTTTTCGCACGAACTCCTGACTGAAGAACACGTCTTACACGGCATCCAGGTCGAGCATTACATCATCTCGTCCGGGATGAAGATCCTGATCGAAGGCAGCCGCATCGCCCCTTTTGTGCGGGCAATTTTCGGCTGCGAATTCGCCGAGGACGGCGAAGGCAGGATCACATTTCCGAAGCGTGTGATCAGTCACACCCAGAAGACGCAGTACCTTTTCCGAATCAACAAAGGGCTGCTCGATATGTCGCAGGACGTGAACGATCACATGGAACCGGCGATTCGGCCGATTCCATTCCCAAACATGATCTACCTCGGCGACGGGCCGACCGATGTGCCGTGTTTCACCGTGATGCGGAAGAACGGCGGCGAAGCCATCGCTGTCTATAATGCGGACGATCCCGCGCGCGCCGGCTTCAAGAAATGCTACCAACTTTCCACGCACGCCGATCGCGTCCGCCATATCGCGCCGGCGGATTACCGGCCCGGCACACACCTGCGCATGTTGTTGGAGCAGATGGTGGAGGAAACCGCGAATCGCATCGTGCTCGAACGCCGTAACGCGATCGAAACAGGCACAATCCGCGCGCCGAAGCATTAGGCGGAGGACAGGCTTCCAGCCTGTCTCGGCCGGCGGGCATCTTGCCCGCAGAGGGCGGAGTCGACAGGCTGGAAGCCCGTCGGCCGAGACGGGCAGAGATGCCCGTCCTCCGTTGCGTGCGGTCACGCTCATGCTAAGAAACACCATGCCGAAGCTGCGTTTTACGAAAATGAACGGCGCGGGCAATGATTTCGTCATGCTCGACAATCGGTTAGGCGATCTCCAGCTTGAGCGCGCCCAAATCTCCCGCCTTTGCGATCGCCATCGCGGCATCGGCGCGGACGGTGTGCTCGTGCTCGAGCGGCCCGCGAATGGCGCTGATTTCCGCATGCGTTATTACAACGCGGATGGCGGCGAAGCGGAAATGTGCGGGAACGGCGCACGTTGTTTCGCTCGTTATACCAATCAGGTCGCAGGACCACTCGGCTCGCTCTCGTTCGAGACGCCAGCGGGTGTAATCTCGGCGGAGCTGCAAGGCGAGAGCGTGACCTTGCAAATGAGCGAGCCGAAGGATCTGGCGCTTGATCTGCGGATCACGGTCTTGGACGAAACCGTCTCCTGTCATTACGTCGACAGCGGCGTGCCTCATGTCGTCATTCCTGTGGCCGACATTTCTACGATCAACGTGCGCGAAGTTGGATGCGCGATTCGACATCACGAAAAGTTTTCGCCCCGCGGCGCGAACGTGAATTTTCTCCAGCAGCGCGGACCGCAGAGCATCGCGATCCGGACTTACGAGCGCGGCGTGGAAGACGAAACGCTGGCCTGCGGAACTGGAGTGGTTGCGAGCGCGTTGATCTTCGCCGCGACGCAAAATGTCTCCGGCCCCATCGCGGTCGTGGTCAAAGGCGGCGATGAATTGACCGTAAATTTTAGCCGACAAAGCGACGGCTTCTTCGGTGTCGCGCTGAGCGGCCCGGCAGATTTCGTTTTCGAAGGTACGGTCGAAGTTTAAGAATATGTTTCGCGGCACGTACACAGCACTCGTCACTCCGTTTCGCGAGGGCAAGATCGACCCGCCGGCGTTCGAGAAACTGATTGAAACGCAGATCGCCGCCG
This sequence comes from Chthoniobacterales bacterium, assembly GCA_040004745.1. Classification (GTDB taxonomy): domain Bacteria; phylum Verrucomicrobiota; class Verrucomicrobiia; order Chthoniobacterales; family UBA10450; genus JACCTI01. Next base: position 1,914 of record JBDUAH010000236.1, read on the forward strand.
GCGTTAACGGCATCGTCGCCATCGGCACCACCGGCGAAAGCCCGACCCTTTCGCATGATGAGAAAGAGCAGGTCATCCGGCTCGCAGTCACAATTGCGAACGGGCGTTGCCAGGTGCTCGCCGGCACCGGCTCCTATTCCACCAGCGACGCCATCGCCGCCACGCAGGCTGCCGAGAAGCTCGGCGTGGACGGCGCGCTCGTCGTCTCGCCCTATTACAACAAGCCCAGCCAGGAAGGCCTCTTCCGCCATTTCCAGGCGATCGCGCAGGCGACCAAGCTGCCGATCATGCTCTATAACATTCCCGGCCGGTGCGGCGTCGATATCAGCGCGCCCATCGTCGAACGACTGGCGTTGGACAGCGGGAATATCGTCGCCATCAAGGAAGCGAGCGGCAGCGTGGATCGCGTGAGCGATCTGGCCGCGCGGATGCCGCGCGAGTTTACCATTTTGAGCGGCGACGATGGATTGACGCTGCCATTTCTGGCCGCGGGTGCGGTCGGTTTGGTCAGCGTAGCCTCGAATCTCTTGCCGGTGGAAGTGTGCGCGCTGGTGGAAGCGTTCCGCAGCGGCAATCTCACGCTCGCGCAGCAAATGCATCGGCACCTGTCACCGTTGTTTAAGGATTTATTCATCGAGCCAAATCCGGTGCCGGTAAAAACTGCGCTGGCCTGGCGCGGCCAGATGACGGATGAAGTGCGCCTGCCGCTTTGCGAAATGACGCCGGCGAACGCGGCGCGTTTACGCGAAACACTGGACGCTTTCGAAGCCGCGCAATAACATGAGCGCGCCGTTACGCATCGTGCTGGTGGGTGCGGCAGGGCGAATGGGAAAGGCCATCGCACAAGCGGCCGCGACCGATAAAGCGTTCACCATCAGCGCCAGTCTCAACCGCGGTGACGCGGTCGCGCCTTCGCTCGAAGACTCGGATGTCGTGATCGATTTCAGCCACGCAGACTCTACGGAGGACGTTTGCGCGGCCTGTGTCGGAGCCGGGAAACCGCTCGTCATCGGCACGACCGGACATTCGAAAGCTCAGGTCGCATTGATTTACGATGCGGCGAAAACGATCCCGGTGGTTCTGGCCGCGAATTTCAGCGTTGGCGTGAACACCTTGTTTTGGCTCACGCGCAAAGCAGCGGAACTGCTCGGGAAGGACTTCGATCTCGAAATAGCGGAGATGCATCACCGTTCTAAAAAGGATGCGCCCAGCGGGACGGCGAAGCGTTTGGCCGAAATTCTCTGCGAGGTGCGCGGGCTGGATTACGAAAAGAATGTCGCGCATGGACGCGAAGGCTTCATCGGTGAGCGCCCGTCGCATCAGATCGGAATGCACGCGATCCGCGCGGGCGATGTCGTGGGCGAGCACACCGTCACTTTCGCCGGAGCCGGGGAACGCCTGGAGCTGACGCACAAAGCCTCCAGCCGCGACACGTTTGCCGTTGGTGCGTTGCGCGCCGCGCAGTGGCTGCAGGGAAAACCGGCGGAGATTTACAGCATGGAAGACGTGCTTGGTCTCTAGTGTCTTTACATGGATATCGCGGCCAGATTGGTCATCCTGAGCCGCGCAGACGGTCGAAGGATCTCCCAGTCGCACTGTCGAGCACGCGAATCAGAGTTCGTGTATTCGTCAGTGCGACGGGGAGATCCCTCGGCCCGCTACGCCAGCCTCGGATGACAAGTGCGCCTCGATCGCAAATTGCACGATGAGAGCGGGCATCGCGTTCGGGTCGAATCTGGGAGATCGCCTCGGTCATCTTTGGGCGGCGCGCGCGGAAGTCGGGAGCTTGGAAAAATCAGAGCCGCCGATCCTCGCCTCCCCGATTTACGAAACGGAACCCATCGATTGCGACGCGGCCGCGGGAAAATTCCTCAACGCCGTGATCGAGATCGGCTACACCGGTGACGCGACGGAACTCTTGCAACGCCTCCGCGAGATCGAGAAAAATCTCGGCCGTCCATCGCGCCACGCCCGGAATGCGTCCCGCACCCTCGACCTCGACCTGCTCTATTTCGGCGATACCGTCCTCTCCACCCCCGAACTAGAGCTGCCTCACCCGCGCATGACGACGCGGCGGTTCGTCCTCGACCCGCTGGCAGAGATTCGGCCGGAACTCGTTTTGCCTTCGCAGAAGAAAACCGTAGCCGAGCTGCTGGCCGCCTTGTCCGACGGTTCGCCCTTGGTGCGAACGTCCTTGCAGTGGTAGCGTCCCCGGCCATGCAAGATTTCCGCGAGAAAAAGCGGCGCGGTGAGCGGATCACTTCCCTCACGGCCTACGATTATCCGACCGCGCGTCTCCTCGATGAAGCGGGGATCGATA
>JBDUAH010000237.1:0-4230 GCA_040004745.1 Chthoniobacterales bacterium
GTTTTACGAGCCTATCATCAAGGCGAAATCGGGCGGTCACGGACTCGGCAAAAAAATGCATGGGCGTGGTTCGATTGCGAAAATTGTGAACGTGCCCGTCGGCACGATCGTGTATCGCGCCTTGCCGCCGGTTCCAAAAAACGAATTCGGCGAACCGCAACCGCCGGTGCCGCCGGTGGCGGAAGCACAATTTGAGAGCAGACTTTCGGACGACGGCGCCCCGGAATTGATGGCGGGGCCGCAGGTTGAAATCGATCCGCTGGCGCAGCAGGTAGCCGACTTGTCGGAAGACGGGCAGGAATTCGTGCTGTGTGCTGGAGGGAAAGGCGGAAAAGGGAACGTCCACTTCAAGAGCGCGAAGAATCGTGCGCCGGTGCAATACACAGAGGGCGAAGAGGGTGAGCAGGGACATTTCCTCCTCGAACTGCGCACGATCGCGGACGCAGCGCTGGTCGGTTATCCAAACGCGGGCAAGTCGACCTTGCTCGGGAAAATTTCCGCGGCGCATCCTAAGGTGGCTGCTTATCCGTTCACTACTCTGCGGCCCAGCGTGGGCGTGGTGGAATTAGACGACTATCGTCGGGCTACGATCGCGGACATTCCGGGATTGATCGAGGGCGCGCATCGCAATGTCGGTTTGGGGCACGATTTCCTCCGTCACATTACGCGTTGCCCTAGCCTCTTTTTTGTCGTCGACATCGCGGGCAGCGAAGGTCGGCATCCGGTGGAAGATCTGCAGAGTTTGCGACGTGAGATTGATCTCTACGATTCGCGCCTTTCGCAAAAACCCTGGTGCATCCTCGCGAATAAGATGGATTTGCCGGAGAGCGATGAGAATTTTTCCATCGTTCGAGATCGCTTCCCGAATGTGAAGGTGATCCCAATCGCCGCCGCGAAAGGCGAGGGGATCGAGGAGATCAAAGATCAATTGCGCGGATGGCTGGCGGAAGAAGGAGAGCCTGCTGCAGAGGAAACGCACGAAGTGACGGCGGCAAAGTAGGCCGCGCCCTAACAATAGACCGAAAACCGCGAAAAAAGGTCTGAAAGTCCCTTGTCAATATTGCAAAACAGGCTTTGGTAAGCGCACGGCGCCCCTTGCGTTGATGGCATTGCCTTCGCGGCAATCGCACCTACGAAGAGCATCGGGCCGCTGCTTGCCAAACTCCTAGCTGCATGCCCCATCGCCTTTTGTTAACTCTGACCCTGGTCGTCGCTTTCGTGACCACTTTTTCGGCGCCGCTTTTGGCGCAGGAGACGACTGCGGGTGCCGAGCAGCAGACGACCGCGGAAGCGGGACACGCGGGTGCGGAGGAACACACGCTTCCGCTTAAGGCCACGCCGATTTTTCAAATCGGCAAATTCACGATCACGAACTCGATGGTGGTGATGTGGGGCGTGGCTGGGTTGATCATTTTCTTCGCACAACTGGCGACGCGAAAGATCAAGCCAGTGCCGACGGGGCTGCAGAATTTCTGGGAGTGGATGGTGGAGAGTCTCTATAACTTCCTCGAGGGCATGATCGGCTCGCAGTTGGTGAAGAAGACGTTTTGGTTCTTCGCCACGATCTTCATCTTCATTTTGTTTTTGAACTGGTTCGGACTCGTGCCGGGCGTTGGCACGATCGGTTGGGGACATTACCTGGCGAACGGCAGCTTTCACGTGGATAGGCCGCTGCTCCGCGGAGCAAACGCCGATCTCAATCTCACCTTCGCGATGGCCTGTGTGTTTTTCATCTGCTGGATCATCTGGGCCATCCAGGCGAACGGCGTCGGCGGCGTGATCGTTCATCTTTTCGGGCCGAAAGGGAAAACGTCCGGCATTTTGAAGGTGCTGATGGTTTTCATCTTCTTCATCGTGGGATGGCTGGAAGTGGTTTCGATTTTGTTCCGGCCGGTCTCGCTCAGTTTCCGTTTGTTCGGTAATGTTTACGCTGGTGAAATCATGCTTGAATCGATGAGCCACATCGTGCCGTCCCTCTCGTGGTTGATTCCGATTCCATTTTACTTCATGGAGCTGCTGGTCGGCGTCGTGCAGGCTCTCGTTTTCATGCTTTTGACAGCGGTCTTTACTCTTTTGATCACGCAACACGATTCCCCAGACGGCGCGCATCACTAAAAAACTTTCGACGATCGGACCGTGGTTCCCGCGGAGGTCGTTCGATGAAACAAGCCAACAGAAAATAATATGACACTACCAATCCTCGCAGAAATGACCGGCAGCATTCACGTCGGTCTCGCAGCCCTCGGCGCCGCCATCGGTGTGGGTCTCATCGGTATGGGTGCCGCTTCCGCGGTCGGCCGTAATCCCGGTGCCGCCACTCCGATTCTGGTCCAGGCGATTCTCGCGATCGCGTTCGCGGAAGCGATCGTGTTCTACGCGCTCTTCCTCGTTAAGTAAGACGCCATTGGCGCGTCGCTTCGCAATCCCAGCATGAACTTTATCCTCGCTCAAGCCGGTGGCCTGACGGATATCGCCCGCTCGACCGGAGAAACTTTCGGGTTCGACCTGAAGATTTTCCTTTCGCAAGTGGTGAGCTTTATCATCGTGGCGCTGCTCCTGCGCCGTTTTGCCTACAAGCCGATCCTCGGTGTTCTCGAAGAACGTCGGCAGCGCATCGCAGAAGGCTTGCTCAATGCGGAGAAGATAAAAACGCAGCTCGCGGAAGCGGAGGAGCGTTACGCGGAGATCCTGGCCAAGGGCAACGCGCAGGCGCAAAAAATGATCGACGAAGCTCGCGAAAGTGCGGGCCACGTGGCCGAGCGGAAACAGCAGGAAGCGATCGCGGAAGCGGAGCAAATCGTGGCGAAGGCGCGCGAAGCCAGCGCGATCGAGCACGAGCGGACGATGACCGAGTTGAAGCGTGAGCTTGGGCGTCTCGTCGTCGATACGACTGCGAAAGTGACCGGCAAAATCCTGAACAACGACGATCAGCGTCGCTTGCAAGAAGAAGCTACCCGCCAGTTGGCCTCCTAATTCGCACGCATGAAGATCAACAAGGAAACCCGCCAGGTCTCGCGTGAGCTTCTGCGGTCCAGTTCCAGGGACGGGGCACTTGATTGGGGCCATGTGAACCAACTGGTGCAGACGTTGATCAGGCTAAAGCCGCGCAATTACATCAAGATCCTCGACGCTTACCGGCGGCTGCTTCGCCTGGAAGTGGAAAAGCGGAGCGCGACAATCGAGAGCGCCAGCGCGATGGCGCCAGACGCGGCCGCGCAGCTCGCGGAGAATTTGAAGAAAAAATACGGCCCCGATCTGGCGACGAAATTTGTCGTGAACCCGGAGTTGCTCGGCGGGGTGCGGGTCCGTGTCGGGAGCGATGTCTGGGATAGCAGCGTGCGGAATCGCCTCCAGCGGCTGCAACAACAACTTTAACCCCCAAACCCGGCAGGCGATCGCCTGCGACCCATTTTATGAGCACCATCCTTGAAGAAATCGAAATGCAGATCGCAGGTCTGAAGACCTCGACCACGAAGAGTAACGTCGGCGTTGTGCGGGAAACTGGCGACGGCGTGGCCCGCATCGAAGGATTGAGTGATGTGATGCTGAACGAGATGATCGAATTCTCGAGCGGCGTCTTCGGTCTCGCGCTGAACCTCGAGGAAACGGAAGTGGGCGCGATCATCCTCGGCGACACCACGAAGGTGATGGAAGGCGACGAGGTCAAGACAACCGGTAGGCTTCTTCAGGTGCCGGTGGGCAAAGCTCTGCTCGGCCGCGTCGTTAACACGATCGGTGAGCCGCTCGACGGCAAGGGCCCGATCAACGCCGAGGCGTCCTACCCGCTGGAGAAAATCGCGCCAGGCGTAATCAAGCGGAAAAGCGTCAATCAGCCGGTTCAGACTGGCATCATGGCCATCGACGCGATGATCCCGATTGGTCGCGGTCAGCGGGAGTTGATCATTGGCGATCGCGCGACCGGGAAGTCCGCGGTTGCGCTTGATACCATCATCAGCCAGGCGCGTCTGAACAAAGCCGGTGAAGAAGGTAAACTAAAGGATTTTCGCCCGCTTTATTGCATTTACGTCGCGATCGGACAGAAGAACTCGAACGTCGCGCGGGCGCTGGCAGTGCTCGAAGCGAATGGCGCTCTGCCTTACACCACCATCGTTTCCGCGCCAGCTTCCGATACCGCCGCCAATCAATATCTTGCTCCGTTCGCTGGCGCCGCGATTGGCGAGTGGTTCATGGATAACGGCATGGACGCGCTCATCGTCTATGACGATCTCT
>JBDUAH010000238.1:0-4207 GCA_040004745.1 Chthoniobacterales bacterium
GGCGCGGGCTGCGGGTGAGCAAGGTGGCGATGGAGCTGCACCTGAGCGTGAAGACGATCGAGACGCACCAGATGCGGATGAAGCAGAAGCTGGGGGCGAATTCGGCGGCGGAGTTACAGGCACGAGCGGAGAATTGGCTGCGGGCGACGGAGGGGTTCCGCCGGGGGCGGTAGAGAGCGGGGAGGCGGATGAGGTTTTGGCCTTGTGGAACGAACGCTGGGGCTTTTGAATGCGGCGGTGATGCGCGGCCTTGTCGTTTTATTTCTATTCGCGAGCCTCGTGGCACCGGGCGCGCGGGGGCAGATTGCGGCGCCGCTGGAAGAAAAGTCGCCGGAGGTGGATGCGTTGATCCCTTGGCTGCTGCAGGCGGACGGGAAGCTGAGGGAGATCGCGTTTAGCGAGGTGATCCGGGATGCGACGGGGAAGAAAATCATCGCGATCGATCCAAAGGATGCGACGGATCAGCGGGTCTTAAAACAGATCGGGACGGTGCTGGATGAAGTGGTGGAGAAGATGAACGCGCCCGACAGCGCGATCCAAAGCGCGGCGCGGATCAATGAGGTGAGCAGCGCGTTTGAGGATATGATCCGGGATCTGTTGGAGGCGGCGCCGGGAGTTTCCTGCGATTTTCCGAAGACGGAGGAGGGGCGGGTGCAGCGATCGGGCTATCCCGATCTGCGGCTGGTGGATGATGCGAGCGGGCGAGTTTATTACCTCGATCCGAAACTCTTTGCCGACAACAGCCGCGCGAGCAGTTTCCGCACGTTTTATTACGAGCCGAAGGAACGGACGAACAAGGTTCGGGACGATGCGGTGCATCTGATTCTGGGCTTTGAGCATGCTCCGCGGAAGGCGGGGCATTGGGAATTCACGCGGTGGGACATTGTGGATTTGGCGCACTTCAAGGTGCGGCTGAAGGCGGAGTTCCAGGGGAATAATCGGGATATGTATCGGCCGGAGGCGATCGTGGGCTCAAGTAAAAGGCCTGGTAAATAGCGAAACGCTGCTTTCGAGTTTGCCATTCGCTCGCCAAGGCCGAAGGGTTTCAAGCAATGAAATCCGCTTACGAATTGGCGATGGAGCGTCTGGAGAAGAGCGCACCGAGCGTTTCGCTCACGGATGAACAGAAAGCGCAGATCGCGGAGATCGATTCCAGTTTCCGCGCGAAGATCGCGGAGAAAGAACTTTTTCTTAACGATGAGATACGCAAGGCGAAGAGCCTGGAGGAAGCTGAGGGCCTCAAACAGCAGCTCACGTTCGAAGTGCGTCGCCTGCAGGAGGATTGTGAGGCGAAGAAGGAAAAGCAGCGGGCGGGGTTTGCGAAGTAGTTTCGCGCTTCGAGCGCAAAGCGCCTAACGGTTCGCTTCACCATTTGTCGGGGTCTTTGGGAAGTGGGCCTCCAAGGAAGTAACAACTCGTTTAGGGTTTCGCGGCGGTGATCAGGTCCAGCTGTTCCTGATATTCCGATTTGGCTTTGGCGGCGGCGGCGGCGAGGGGGCGAGCGGCTTCGGGTTGGCCTGTCTCGGCGGCGAAGACGGCGGCGAGCCAGTCGCGGTCGGCGGCGTCCGGCGCGCTGGGCTGGAAGACGGAGAGGGAGATCTGGAGGAGCAGTTTGGCGGGGACTTTTTTCCAGTCGAGCGGCGCGGTGCCGAAGGGGAGGCGAAAGGTGATCTCGGAGTCGTTGGCTTTGGCGGCGCCAGTGTATTTGATGCCTCCGATTTCGACGGGGGCGCGGAAGTGGCCGGCATTCAGGTCGGCGATGAGCTGATTTTTCCAGGCGATGAGCCATGCCATTTTCTTGCGCTCGTTTGCCTGGGCTTCTGCGAGCGAGGGTTCGCTGACCTGTGCGCTGTTAATGGCTTCGAGCGCGGCGGGGAATTCGTATTGCGCGACCTTGGCCCGGGCTTCGGCGAGGGCTTTCTCCCAAGCGGGGGATTCGGCGGCGAGGAGTTGCTGGCGTTTCGCTTCCTCGGCTTTTTTCTCGGCGGCGGCTTTGGCGGCAGCCTGTTTTTTGGCGTCGCGTTCGCGTTCCGCGGCCGTGTCGCGCGGCGTAGGACTGGGGGCTTTGGTCGTGGAGGCGGTGGAGGTCGGGGAAGGGGAGGAGGGTGCGAGGTTGGGTGGCGCTGCGGGTTGGGCGCGCTGGAAATAGACGACGCCTCCGATGATGGCTGCTACTGCGAGCAGGCCCAAAATGATGAGAAGAAGGGTACGCCCTTTTCCGCCGCTGGCGGGTTGGGGTTCGCCGCCGGCAGCGGCGCTTTCCAGACCTTGGATGAGATCGCCGTAGGAGGCGAAGCGCTGGCTGGGCTCGGGCGCGATCATTTGCATAATGATGCGCGCGGTAGGGCGGGATATTTCCGGGTTGATGCTGCGGAGGTCGGGCGGGTGGCTCTTTAGTTTTCGCAGTTCACTGGCGGAAGTGGTTTCGCCTTCGATCGGCGGCTGGCCGGTGAGGGCGTGGAAGAGGGTGGCGCCGAGGCTGTAGATATCGCTGCGGAAATCTTCGGGCTCGTTGTTCAATCGCTCGGGCGCGACGTAGTAGGGCGTACCCCAGATTTCCTGCGCGACTTCCGCATGCTGGCCGGCGGTGACGGCGAGCCCGAAGTCGCCGATCTTCGCCGTCTCGGTGTTGGCGAAGAGGATGTTCGCGGGTTTCACATCGCGATGAATGAGGCCTTTCTCGTGCGCGGCTTGCAGACCTTTCGCGACTTGGATGCCGGCGCGGAGGACCTCGGCCTCGGGAACGCGCGGGTGCTGCGCCATGAGGTCGTCGAGGCTGCCGTGATCGACCAATTCCATCACAAGGTAGATTTGGTCGTGAGCGTGGCCGGTGGAGTAAACCTGGATGACGTGGGGATGATTAACGGCGGCGGTGAGGCGGGCTTCTTGTTCGAGGCGGGCGGCTTCCTCGGGATCGGCGCTGAGCTCCTTGCGCAGAAGTTTGAGGGCAACGAAGCGATCGAGCCGGGTATCGCGTGCTTTATAAACGGAGCCCATGCCGCCGACGCCGAGGGTTTCGACGAGGAGGAAATGATCGAAGGATTTCTGGGCGCGGAATTTTTCGCCGCACTTCGGGCAGACGACGGAGGCGAGCGGTTCGACGGCGGAAGTGTCGACGGCGGTGCCGCAGGCGGGGCAGGCTTGGAGCGGCGCGGCGTCGGGCATCGGGATTACCGTAGCACCCGCAATTTTTGTGGGAAAGCGGAACGCGCGGGCGGGGAAAGAATTATCTGACCGGCTTATTCGTCGCGCAGGAGCTTGGAGGGATCGACGGTGAGCGCGCGCAGGGCTGGAAGAGCGGACGCGACCAGGCCCAGCATCGCCATTGTGAGCACCGCGCCGAACACGACCACGGGATCGCGCGTATTTGCCTGATAGACGATCTGGCCGAGAAGGCGGCTGGCGAAGACGCATAGGAGCACGCCCGCGAACGATCCGAGCCCGAGCAACACGATCGGCTTCCCCACCGCTGTGCCGATCACATGCTTTGTGCGCGCACCCAAGGCCACGCGGATGCCGATCTCCTTCATTCGGCGGCTCACGTTATAGGCCGCCATGCCGAAGATGCCTGTCACCGCCAGCATCGCCGCCAACAGGCCCATGAATCCGAGACCGGTCGCCGCCGCGTAGGACGGGAAGAGCGCACCGGCCATCGCATCCGGCCAGCTCCGCACTAGCATTGTGGCTGATGGCTCGAGTGTGGTGAGACTGCCTTCGATCGCGGCCGCGGTCTCATTTTGCGCCCGCCCTGAGCGCACGATAAAGGTCGCGCCCTTCCAATCATTCTGCGCCAGCGGCAGATAAACAGCCGGAATCGGCGACTCTCCGATTTCGTTAAACTTTCCGTCTTCGATCACGCCCACCACTTCCCGTAGCTTGCCCGACAAGATGAAGCGTTTTCCAAGAGCGGGCTGACCTGCCCACATCTGCTGCGCGAAGGTTGCGTTGACGATGGCAACGAAGGGCGTCTGCGCGGTGTCATGCCACGAAACATCGCGCCCGATGAGTAGTTGTGTACCGGCAGCCTCTAGATACCCGGGCGAAATCGTTAGCTCGTAGGGTGAGAGCCGCGTGTTATTTAGCGTAAACTCTGTCGTTCCAGGCGCGAAAACCGGAACTCCTCGCAGGCCGCCGTTGAAAGGTAGCTTGCTGAGGATGGCCGCAGACGTCACCCCCGGGATACGCCGGAGCGCTTCGATCATTTCCT
>JBDUAH010000239.1:0-4187 GCA_040004745.1 Chthoniobacterales bacterium
CGCGTGAACGAGATCGTCCGGCGCGAGCTGAGCACGATCATCGCGCGCGACCTCACTTTTGACGACGTCCTGGTGACGATTAATCAAGTCGACGTCACCCCGGATTTGAAGAACGGGCACGTCTTCGTCAGCGTCCTGGGCAAGGGTTCACGCGGCGCCGTGATGGAGAAGCTGGAGAAAAATCGCACGCAGTTGCAGTCGGAAATGGCCAAAAGTGTCGTGCTGAAATACACTCCGCACCTCGTTTTTCATCTCGACGATTCCACCGAACGCGGCGCGCGCGTGATCAAGATTCTGGAAGAGATCGTGCCGTTGGAGGAAAATACCGATGAACCGGCTAACGAATAATCCGCCCGGCGTTGTAGCCACGTCCCTGTGGGACGTGCGGGAGCAGATTAGGCCCGCAACTTGTGACCACGCGCACCCCCACACGTCGCGCAGGGACGTGGCTACATGAACGCTTCATTTGCACAGATCGCCGATGCTCTGCATGCGGCGCAAAGCATCGTCATCCTGAGCCATGTTCGTCCAGATGGTGACGCCTTTGGCAGCCAGCTCGCCTTGGGATTATCGCTCCGCGAACTCGGAAAAAACGTCACCATCTGGAATGAGGACGGCATGCTGGAAAAATACGCGTTTCTGCCGGGGAGCGATTTGCTCGAGCTCCCGCCAACGGAGGCGCAAACCTTCGATCTCGCGGTCGCGCTGGATACCGCCACGCAGGTTCGGCTAGGCACTACGCAGGCCGCGATCAAGACGGAGAAGTGGATCAACATTGATCATCACCCCAGCAACCCGCGTTACGGCGATCTGGTACACATCGATTCCACCGCGCCAGCAACCGGCCAGATTTTGTTCGAACTGCTCTCAGCGCAGGAGTTGCCGATGAACAAGGAGATTGCCGAGAATCTTTTCGTCGCCATCTCGACGGATACCGGCTCGTTTCAATATCCAAATACGACCGCGCGCACGTTTGCAATCGGCGCAGAATTGCTGAAGCGCGGGGTCGACGTCGGCCGGATGAGCCAGCTTCTTTACGAGAGCTATCCGCGGCGCCGCGTGGAATTGCTGCGCGCGTTGCTCGGCACGATGCGCTTCGAAGCGGACGGCCGGATCGCCTGCTTTAGCCTCACTTTGAAAGTGGCTGCTGAGCTGGGCGCGCAGCCGGAGGATAACGAGGGGTTGATCGATCACATCCGCGCGATCGAAGGCGTGATCGTGGCCATCTTTTTCGAAGAACTGCCGGACGGAAAAGTCCGCGTGAGCATGCGCTCAAAGAGCGACGCGGCCGATGTGTCGGCTATTTGTCAGCAGTTCGACGGCGGCGGACATAAACTGGCAGCTGGCGCGCGACTGCGCGGAACTTTAACGGAAGCGGAAGACAAAATCTTGAAAGCGACTCGCGATGTCATTAACAGCAACTCCTGACGGCGTCTTGCTCGTCGATAAAGCCGCGGGGATGACCTCGCATGATGTCGTCGCCCTCGTGAGGCGGCGACTGCAGATCAAAAAGGTCGGGCACTGTGGAACGCTCGATCCGATCGCCACCGGTTTGCTCCTCCTTACGCTCGGACGCGGGACTAAAATTCAGGATTTGCTGATGAGCGAAGACAAAGAGTATGCGGGTACGCTCACGCTCGGCGCCATTACCAGCACGCAAGATCGCGCAGGTGAAATTCAGGAAGAAAAGCCGGTGCCTGAGCTGAACGAAGAAATGGTGCGCGCGGCCTTTGACAAATACCGGGGCGATTTTTACCAGATGCCGCCGATGGTTTCCGCGATCAAGCAAGGCGGCGTGCCGCTCTACAAGCTGGCGCGCGAGGGCAAAGTGGTCGAACGCGAACCGCGTCTGGTGCACGTTTACGGCTACGCCATCCAAAAGATCGCCTCGCCGGATATCGATTTCAGCGTGAACTGCAGCAAGGGGTTTTACGTTCGCACGTATGCACACGATATCGGCGCGGAACTTGGATGCGGCGCGCACTTGAAGGAGCTACGGCGCACGCGTTCGGGACGCTTCAAAGTGGACGGCGCGATCACGGTGGAAGAGTTGAAGACGCTCGATCCCGTGGACATTTTGGGGCGTATCCTCACTTTGCCGGAAGTGTCCCGCATGCGCGGCGCGTAGCCGACTCGCCATGCAAGTCCTGCGCTCCATTCGGGAACTTGCCGATCTGCGCGGGCCGCTCTTTACCGCCATCGGAGTGTTCGATGGCGTGCATCGCGGACACCAGGCGGTTATATCCACTTCGGCGCGTCACGCGAAGGAGGTCGGCGGGACGCCAGTTGTGGTCACCTTCGATCCGCATCCGACCAAAGTGCTCCGGCCCGAAAAGGCACCGCGACTCCTCACCGCCACCCAGCACAAGATCGCGCTCATCCGCGAACTCGGAGTCGCGCATCTGCTGGTCATCACGTTCGACCAAGCATTCGCCAATACATCGCCCGAAGAGTTCGTCCGCCAATTGGTGGAAAATGCGAAACCGTTGCGCGAAATTTGCGTCGGCCATGAGTGGTCCTTTGGGAAAAATCGCGCTGGGAATCTTGCGTTGCTGCAGAAGCTCGGCGCTGAGTTTGATTTCAATGTGGTCGGGATTCAGCCGGTCGAAGTGAACGGCGCGGTCGTGAGCAGCACCGCGATTCGCCGTGCCGTGGAAGCTGGCGAATTCAAGCGCGCGGCCGAAATGTTAGGCCGCGACTACACTATCGTCGGCACGGTGGAACGCGGGGCGCAGTTGGGCCGCAAACTCGGTTTCCCTACGGCGAACTTAAGCGCGCACAGCGAGCAGTTCCCCCCGAACGGAGTTTATGCCGCCGAGGCGAAAATGAACGGCAAAGCGTTTCGCGGCGTGGCAAATTTGGGCGTCCGTCCAACCTTGAGTGGCGAGAAACCGCAGCGCCTGCTCGAACTTCATCTGTTCGATCTGAAGGAAGACATTTATGGCGCGGAAGTGGAGGTGCGTTTTGACCGGTATTTGCGCGCCGAGCAGAAGTTCGAGAATGTGGAAGCATTGGCTGCGCAAATCGCGCGCGATGTAGAGCAGGCCCGCGCACTGTAGCCACGTCCCGGCGGGACGTGCGGGAGACTAAAATCGCAGAACGAAGACCCGAAAATCCGTTGCCAGAGCCCCGCCCCAGCACGTCCCGCAGGGACGTGGCTACAATTGCCGGGAGCGCGTAGTCCGCATCGCCGCCGCGGTGCCGAACACCATGACGAGCAATCCGCAAAACCCAGCTAACACACAAACGGTCACGATCGGCATCGCGACCAGAAACGCGGCGCTATCCGCCAGGAAGACTCCGCCGCCGGAGGCAAAATAAGCGACCACGCAGGCGATGAGGGCGATCGCGCACATGATGGCCGTCCGCGTAGAACGCTTTTGACGCCGCGCGGGCAGTTGATGCATGACGCGCGAGGTAAAGCCGGCATCGTCGAGATACAGCGCTTCGTCGCGCAGTCTCGCATCGAGCCAATCCACCTCTAGTTCCTCTTCCATCGCTTCAATTTTTTTCCCAAACGGCCAGCGTCTTCTTAAGTTTCTCGCGACCGCGCAAGACATTCGTCTTCACCGTCCCGAGCGGAATATCCAGCACGCGCGCCGCTTCGTCATGTGATAGGCCGTTCTGGCAGCAAAGCAAGACGGCGGTGCGCTCGTGCAGCGGCAGAAGAGAAAGTGCGTGCATGAGATCTTGCCTCAGGGCGGGGTCAACGGTTTGCGGATCCAGTTCGGCTTCGAGTTGGGTTTCATCAATCCCGACGAATTCTTTCCGCTTCCGCGCTTCTTCGCGGAAGCAGTTGTAAGCGATGCGATAAAGCCAGGTGGAAAATTTCGCCTCGCCCCGGAAGCTGCGGATGTTTTTGAAGGCTTTGAGGAAGGTTTCCTGGGCGAGATCATCAGCGAGTGCAGCATCCGTTCTGGTAAGTTGACGAAGCAGACCTCGGACCGCCGATTGATGACGCCGCACCAATTCGGAGAAGGCATGGTGGTCATCATCGAGAAGGACTCTGGCGACGAGGTCTGCATCTGTCAGCACTCACGCACGTTAGGGCAGCGGCGGAGGATTGTCGGTACTGGCTTTCCAGGGGTTCACTTTTCCGGCTTCGAGCTTCCAGACGAGGAGGTAGCCGCAACCGATCAGGAACGGAATGATGCCGATGGCCCAGGCGCCGCCTTCCCAATCATTCA
>JBDUAH010000240.1:0-4187 GCA_040004745.1 Chthoniobacterales bacterium
CTTCTGGCTCGCCGACGCCACCGGGCACGGCATCGCCGCCGCGCTTTTCACTACCCTGGTCGCCATGCTTTTTAATCACGCCAGCACCGAGGCCAGGACCGCGCACGGCATTCTGGCGCGCGTGAACGCCGAGTTCTACAGCGTGCTTCGCGGACGTTCCTTCATGACTGCGTGCTGCGCCGTCATCGAAGCGGACGGCCGTTTGTCCTTCGCCGGGGCCGGTCATCCGCCGCTCCTCATCCGCCGGTCCGATGGCGCCGTGGAGGAAGTCCCGTCACTCGCCACCGTCATCGGCCTCCACCAGGCGCTGGAAGTGAGTGAAACCAAAACCACGCTCGCCCCCGGTGACACCGCGCTCCTCTACACCGACGGCCTCGTCAGTTCGCGGTCTGACAACGGGGAGCGCCGCACCGGCGACGATCTCCACAAGGCCTTCGCGCGTCTCGGCGGCGGCGGCGACTTGCTCCCAAGGCTGGTGACAGAACTCGCCCAGCCCTCCAAAGCGCAGACTTTCGACGATGACATCGCCGCGATCGCTCTGCTTCGAGTTTAGACCGGAATTAGCGGATCCCGCCTCCTTAGGATTCGAGCCCGCCGAACCCGTAGCTGGCTCAGCCGAAGCCTACGCCGCCTCTCCACAAACCGTAGCCCCCGCGCCAACAACCTTACGCTTGGAGAAAAACCCGTAGCTGCGGCGGAAAAACCGTCCGCTGCCCCTGCGGAAGTCGTAGCCGCCCCAGAACAAACGTTAGCTGCGTAAGAACAAACCGTAGCGGCCTCAGAAAATGTCATAGCTGACCCAGAAAAAGTCGTAGCAGCCCTCCGAAACCCTACGCTACCCCGGAAAATACCGTCGCGGCCTCTCCCCAACTCTACGCAGCCCGAAAACACCCACGAAAACCCCTCGCCCACCTCACCGCCACGCGAAAACCGCTAACCGCCCCTCACGAAATGCTTGCCGCGCCCCCGCGATTTCCTAGCCTCAGCACCATCGCGCCGCCGCGCACCTCGAAACGCAGCCTCAACTTCCCCGCCGCCACCCTCTACCAGTCAAGCCGGCCGCCTCAAAGACGCCCTTAGATGGGGAATTGAGCCGCCTGGCAGAGGAAGGCTGCGAGATGAAAAAATGCCGAGATTATAGGACCGACCCAAGGACCGACCCCTTTCCTCGCCACGCTTTAACTTTCCTTTCCTCTCCGTCAGCGGCTGAGTAAAATAGCGCCATGTCTCCTGGCGGCACGAGGACCACGCTCTTCCTCAATTATCGGCGGGAGGACACCGCACCGTATGCCGGCCGCCTCTACGATCGGCTGACCGCGCACTTTGGCCGCAGCCAGGTCTTCATGGATATCGATCAGATCCAGCCGGGCGAAGATTTTGTGGAGGCGATCAACCAGAAAGTCGGGGCGTGCGAGGTGGCCATTGTAGCCATCGGTCCGGATTGGCTGGAGGCGAAAGATGAAACGGGGAAACGTCGTCTCGACGACAGCGAAGATTTTGTCCGGATGGAAATCGTGGTGGCGCTGGAGCGGAAAATTCGCGTTATCCCGGTGCTGGTGGGCGGGGCGCGGATGCCGCGAAAGCAGGATCTTCCGGAAGCTCTGGCCTCGCTCTCGCGTCGCAACGCGATCGAGCTGAGCGAATCGCGCTTCCACACCGA
Source organism: Chthoniobacterales bacterium (assembly GCA_040004745.1). GTDB lineage: Bacteria > Verrucomicrobiota > Verrucomicrobiia > Chthoniobacterales > UBA10450 > JACCTI01. The sequence goes on from JBDUAH010000240.1 coordinate 1,661, forward strand.
CGTCGACCGCTTGATTGAAGCAATCGAAACGTCCGCCGGGACCGCGCCGCGGGAGGCGAAAGCTAATCCTGTTCGCAATGACACCACTGCTCCAGGCCGCGGATCGAACCTCGTCCGTAAAGCCACCGCCTTGGCCGTCGCAGTTCTCCTGCTGGGCGGAACGGGGTTTTTCTTTCTCTCACGCCGCCCGCATAGCATCGTTCCCGCTCCCTCCTCGGCGCCCGTTCCGGAGGCGTCCGCGCCCGCCGTCGATTCGGCGCTCGTTGCCTCTTCGGAGCCGACCGGGGCGCCCGAGCTCAATCGGTTCAGTCCCTCGCTTCTGACTCCCGAGCCCGGCGAGGCGGAGTTCGTCGGCGAGGTTCGGAAAGAAGCGCTGAACGGCTCGGCCGATGCGCAGTTTGGAATGGGCGTGATCTACGAATTTGGCAATGGATCGGTGCCCAAGCATCGCGCCAAGGCTTTGGATTGGTATAACGAAGCCGCCGCCCAGGGCCATCGTCTCGGGCAGGAAGGGTCGGAAGACGTCGCCCGGAGCGCGCCGCCCACGTTGGACGAAGAAAGCACCCGCCTCGACGTCCGCAGCGCCGAGCGGCAGGAAGCGCTAAACCGATTACTCGAAAAAATGGACAGGCGAGCAAACGGCCGAGAAAAAGCGTCGGATTAGAAACGGGGGGACTCGGTCCCGTGATTTCGGGAATGTGCAGATGCGTTGCTTCCTCACGTGGGTCGCGTAGAGCCGGCCTGCGAGTCCACAATAAGCGCCCGCCAATGTTCGAGGCAATGCGGCGCGCGCGGTGCGCGCTGACTGGACGGCAGGCGCGCTTACGCCAGCACTTTGCGAGAAGCGCTCAAGGGAATCGCTCCAATCTCGGTTCTGATCGGGGTCCGCATCCTTGAATTTGCCTCGACCGCACGCGACTCATCACAATGGCGCGCCGATCCGCTCCGAGAAAACAGCCGATAGGCCCCCTCCGCACGCTCGCGTTCGCTGCAATTGCATTCTGCCTCTCCGGTTGCGCGACACTAGTGCCATCGCCGCGCGCCAGCTCGTCATCGCGAACCGTCTACGTCATCAATCACAGTATCCTGCACACCGGCATCGCGCTGCGGCGCGCTGACATCCCGCCGGGGACGTTACCGGTCAGCCACGACTATCAGGGCTTCAGATATCTCGAAGTCGGCTGGGGCGAAGATGACGGCTATCGCAAACCGCTTTCACCGCGCACCGCGTTTCACGCTCTGCGCGGATCGAACCGCACCGTATTGCTCTGTGGCGGCTTCGACCAACCCGCCAGCCAAGGGCGCGCTGTCGTTGCCATCGATCTCACGGAGCGCGGTTTCGATCTCCTCACCCGGCACATCGCACAGACTTTCGCACTCGACCACTCCGGGCAGCCGCAACGCCTCGAAGAAAATTGGTATCGCGCACGCGGTCGTTACTCCGCCTTTCACAACTGCAACAACTGGGTCGCAGCCGGTCTCCGCGCCGCCGGCTGCCCGCTCAATTCCAGCATCTGCATCACCCCACGGCCTCTTCTCTTACAGGTGCGGCAGTTCGGGCGAGACCTCCCGAAAACGAAGCGCGTTCGGAGGAACGAGAGTCGCTAAACGCCTCCGCGCCGTCTTGGCCACGCCCGCATCGAGCGTCGCGAACACGGCCCGCTTCCTTTTTGTCGACTGCTTGGCGTCGGCTCCGCGTCAGTCCTAAAGTATTTGCTCAGGGATATTCCGTTTCACGCACGTTCACATTCCGAACTATGCGTGAAACGAGCTTTCCACTGAAGGATCATCTCCGGCGATGCTGACCGATTGCATTCGCGAGACGATGCGGCTCGCGCATTATGAACTGACGGAGACGCATCATCTGCGAAAGCCGAGCGATTGCGCAGATCCATCGCGCACTAGAGAGCGGGAAAGGAGTTGCTCGGACGAACAATCTCATCGTCACGCCTACGCGCTGAGGTCGAAGGTCTTTTGGGCAGCCGCGTCTGCAACCGGTGCCGTGGTGAAGCTGGAAAATTTCTTCATCAGTTCGGCAAGTTTACTCACGTAATAATCGACGTTCTCGTCGCGACTCTGCGGATCGAAATCGCTCGCGAGTTTGGCGGCTTCGTAGGCGGCGACTTTCTTCGGCGTCGCTTTCACATAGTAGCTGACCTGGTCGCCCGCCTTGTAATTCCGTCCGCTGGCCAGGGCGAGTTCATACGCGGCGGCGCGGTTGCGGCCACCGCCAGAGATCTTGGCGCGATATTTGTCCAGCGAGTCCTGGAGCGTGTCCGTCTTCATCAGCATCTCGATCGGCATCTCGCCTTCGCGAATGCGCCGCTCGAAATCTGCGCGCAATTGTTCGATGGCTTCGGGTTTGCCTTGCATCAGGAGCTTGATCATCTCCTCGAGGAAAACGCGCTGGAATTTCTCCAACCCGCGCGATTTTAAGGCGCCGCCTTTCAGGGTGACGAAGTCTTCTTTGTCGAGGAGCGCGTAGTTCTTCGCCTTGTAGCTGAACATGGCTTCGAATTGCTCGTCG
>JBDUAH010000241.1:0-4176 GCA_040004745.1 Chthoniobacterales bacterium
GCGATTTGCGGATCGCAATATGCCGCGACCGTTAGCTTTTGGCGCCATCGCGGGGTTACCTCGGTATCACTGTTGAGCAGAACCACGTCGTGCGCGCTGGCCCGCATTCCTACATTGGCCGATCGGACAAACCCGCGATTTTCATTCTGACGCAAGATGCGCACGTCATCATTCGCTTCGTACTTCGCAAGCAGAGCACTGATGGCCGGGTCAGGGCTGCAGTCATCGACAAGAATCAGTTCGAATGGAGGGGCGGTCTGTCGCAGGATGCTTTCAATGCAGCGTTCAAGATCACTTGCTGAGTTAAAAATGGGAACGACAATCGAAATAGGAGCGGCAAGTTTGGCTGTAATTCGATCAACTGCTTCAACATCGAATGCCCGCAAACGAGCACATTGTGGACTGACCGATGGCGGGACCGCAGACTCAGTCGCTCCGGCATCCCCTTGTTCTAGACTTTTCGGCTTGAACGGTGGACTGGTGCCCGGCCCAAGCGCCTTAACTAAAAGCGGCATCGAAGGAGAAACTGGAGCAGATGGCGGCACGGCCCGTGTCTTCTCCCAACGCTTGTATTCCGTCATGAACCAGCCTTTTCCTTTTCCGCCAGGAGGCTTTTTAGACCTGAAAGTAAGAAGGCTGCCAAGTTTCCAGCGCGACGAACGGAGCAGTCGGTCGATATAACTACAGGCTTGCCTGAGGAATTCCTTGAGCTTCAGGATTCTCACGTTGCCTTGTCGCACTCTCTCAATAAGGTTGGCTATTTCTAGATCGCGGTGCCCAATAATCTCGGATTTCTGTGAGATTTCGACCGCTAACTTGGATATTTCTTTTTCCGCTTCTCCCCGCCACTGATCGCGACCCTCAATCGCTTCGGCTTGTTCGGAGACAGTGGTTTTTAACTCGGAGACCTCTTTTTCCCGCCACTGGTCGCGACCCTGAATCGCTTCGACTTGTTCGGAGACGGTGATTTTTAACTCGGATATTTCTTTTTCCGCTTTTTCCCGCCACTGATCGCGATCCCGAATCGCTCCGGCTTGTTCGGAGACTGTGGTTTTTAACTCGGAGGCCTCTTTCTCCGCTTCTCCCCGCCACTGATTGCGACGCTCGATCGCTTCAGACAGTAATGAGATTTTGACTCTTAGCCCAACCATCGCGTTTTCAGACTTCTCGCGCCAAAGGTTGCGCCTTTCAATCGCCTCGGCTTGTTGTCCGACTCTCCTTGCTAACTCAGCAATCTCCTTCTCCGCCTTCTCCCGCCGTTCTAGCTCACGCTTCTCTACCTGAGCCAGTCGCTCCTTGAGCTTCTCCAGATCACTCGACACGGCGATTTTCCTCTTCTCCAGCGCTTCGATCTCGTCTTTACTCTCAACCAACTGAAGGAGAGTTTGCGCCTCGGCCGAAAAGCGAATCGGTTTGGAGAAACGCAGAGCTTTGCCGCTCTGAAAAGATTTCCAAAGTTTCCGCTGCGACACGCTCAGCGGACTGCGCCGCCCGATACTCTCTCTCTTCGCCCGATAAAGAGTCGGGTCAATGAAGGCGTGAATTTCTTCTTCGGAGGGCGCCCGCAGGCCAACCACATTCATCTCCTCCAACTTCTGTTGGAGCTGTCGCACCGTGCCGACCGGGTCTGCCATGAGGTCAGCATGATTGACCTGAATCCGTCGCTGACCACACGTCGCGTTTAATACCTCGACGTTATACCGCTCCCATAGCGCAAGCCCGAAACTTAGCGGGAATTCATTCCGGGTCTGAAGCGAAGACGCCACTTCCAGTGGAGAACGATGAACCAAGACGCACACCGGAAACTCGAGTAATTGCAACCAAAGCGGAGCCAGTAAACAGAGCCTTGGCTCTTTCAAAAACCAGGGCCGATGAGCGTCCATCGCGAGTATGATTCGTCCCGCGTCCCGATTAAATTCAGCGAGGACGACGGGTGACAATTTATCGATGTCGAAGTTGGCCACCCGCTGCCAGTCGCATCCCGCCGCAGCCAAAATCTTCTTACAGAGTTCGTAGACATCGTTGCGCTCCCAAAATCCTTTGGGATTCGCGCGATGGGCCGGCATTTCAACGCCCTCTGGGGCGAAATAGGCACCCATCATGTTCAGCAATCGGGCCACCATCGAGGTGCCCGACCGGTGCATGCCAAGAACGAGGATTTGCATAATTCTGTTGCGGTGGCGGCGGCCCAAACGTTTCTCTTACTTATGGCGCGGTCGGGTTTCTTCAAGGAGATTCGCCCACGCACCAGGATCACGATGGAACAGGCAAACGTCGCTCCCTCCGCAAAATAAGGCATGTTCAAGGGCTTCTTCTCCCAATCACGCACGCTCGCGGCCTATGATCTGAGACGCGACAATAACGTCAATCTCCTGCGGGCGTTTGCTGCCACCATGGTGATCTATTCGCACAGCCTGGCCTTATCTTGGTCGAAGCGAAACGGGTGGCGGGGTGACGAGCTTCGGAATTTTAAGCGTGCGACTATTCTTCGCAATGAGTGGGTTCCTGATTACCAAGAGTTTTCTCTCCCGCCAGTCTTTGAATCACTTTTTCCTCGCACGCTCCTTTCGTATTTTCCTAGCGCTTGAGTCGCGGTTATCTTCTGCTGCTTCCCGGTGAGATGGTATTGCTCGAGTTTGCAAGGTGCTCAGTATTTGCAAAACCCAAGCATCTCTCATTTTTTCTCAAGGTATGACGCTGCTCACCGGCACCGCGAATATTGCTGGCGTTTTCCGCGCCAATCCCATCCGCGGCTCGGTCAACGCATAACTTTGGACGCTGCAATATAAATTGATCCGCAACTTGATTGTGGGTCTACTGGGGGCGCTGGCTCTCCTGCAGGATAAGAGACGATTCGCCATCTCGCTGGGGCTCGTCGTGCTCGCGTATGTTTTCTTCAAAACCTTGGGAGCGACCAATCTCGTCGTTTTTCTGGATGGCAGCGGATTCCGTGCTGACCGCTGCCTCGACCTTTCCCTGCTCTTTGTCCTGGGAGGGCATTTTGCATCTATCGAGACCGTCTGCCCATTGAATTGGCCCCTCGCATTCGTTAGTCTTGCAATTGTCTTTTTGTCCTTTCGCTGGGGCTGGCGGGACTGGGTCATCCCTTTCTTCTTTGCCTATAGCGTGCTCGCACTTGCATTCCTTCCGGGCGGCGTCGTGAGACAATTTAATCGTTTCGGAGATTATTCATACGGACTCTACATCTATGCCTTCCCAGTCCAGCAATCCTTGATCGCGCTTTATCTGAGAGCCCATCCACAGGTGGTGGTGATCAGAGGAAAGTCTCCCGCTTGCGAAGTTTGGCCCTAGTTCTCTTCCTCGCTCCTCGGCGCGCTGATTCTTGCCTCCTCTCCTGGCATCTGGTCGAAAAACCGGCGTTACGCTGTTTTCAGAATATGCAGCGGGCCAAAGCTAGCGCACGTAAGGCGGAACGGGCCTGGTAGGCCGCCTCGTTGCAACTCCGTTTGACACCAGTCCCATTTCACTGCGAGAGAAGAACGCGAAACTCGTTCGTCCCAAACTGTGGAGCTTCGGCGTGGGCGATGGATAAGCGCACTAATCCCGCGGACTGAAGGTCCACAATACATTGTCTGAAACTCTCCGGGGTAAACACCCAGCAGTGCGCGTCGGTGTAGGTCGCACTTTTGGCTTCAGCCAGCCGGCAGGCGTGGGCCAGGCTGAAACGCGGCACCAATTCTCGCGGCGCGTCGCCACGCCACAGCGATGGAAGGTCCACCTTCATATGGTAGTAAAAGGCCTCGGTGAGCTGCCAGACATCCGGGCGCGCCAGCCTTTCAGCATGCGCGCGCATCATCTGCGTAGCCAGGCTGGCCGGCCGAAAGTAGTCGAATGTGTAGTTCCGATCAGGAATTGATAGAAAGAGCGCTCCCCCCTCGCCCAGCAGGCCCTCGATCTGCTTGAACCAGAAGATCAAATCCGGCACATGTTCGATCACGTGATGGGCCGCGATAACGACGAACTTGCGATTAAGCCTTGCCGCAAAATTTGCTTCCTTTACGACATGGTCCACTTCCACCGCCGCGGCCAGGTTGCGTCGCGGATTGCTGCGATGCATCTCGATCAGTTCGGCGCGCGAGAAGAAATCCAGGTATTCGACATCATCACCGAGTTCCCGGCGGAAGGTTGGATTATCGAACGCGCCGATCTCTAGAA
>JBDUAH010000032.1:0-14133 GCA_040004745.1 Chthoniobacterales bacterium
CGCCGCCATCGCAAGCATGCGACCGAGCTGGCCACCGCCCATGACGCCGATGGTCGACCCCGGCAGATAGCTCATTCGAGGCTTTGCGCCGTGACCGTTTCGGTCTGCTGGGAGCGAAATGCTTCCACCTTTTCGCGAACTGAGGGGTCAGATAATCCGATGATGCTGGCCGCTAGTAGGGCTGCATTCTTGGCGCCAGGGACACCAATCGCCAGCGTCCCCACCGCCACACCCGCGGGCATCTGCGCGATGGAAAGGAGGGAGTCGATCCCTTTGAGCGCCTTCGATTCCACAGGCACGCCCAGGACCGGCAGCCAAGTGTGCGCGGCAATCATTCCCGGCAAATGCGCCGCCCCGCCGGCGCCAGCAATGATGACGCGCAAACCGCGGCCGGCTGCTTCCTTGGCAAAGTCCGCCATCAAATCCGGCGTCCGATGAGCCGAGACTATGCGGCGCTCGCTCGGCACCCCGAATTGCCCGAGCAGCTTCACGGCGTGCTGCATCGTTTCCCAGTCAGATTGGCTGCCCATAATGACGGCGACGAGCGGTGTGGGAGAGGTGGAATCTGACATTGCGAACGCTTATTGAGTTCGCGGAAGCAGGAAGGTTGTAAAGACGTTTTTGCGCGACGAAGCCGGGCGTTTTGGAAAACGCCGCTCCTTGGGGAGACCAGTTGCGCTATCTTTCTGACATGGAGGGCGAGGAAGCGATCGTGTTGATCGGATTCATGGGAGCGGGCAAGACCAGTGTCGGCCGTGAGCTGGCGCGCCGGACCCTATGGCCCCTTTACGAAACCGATGCGTTAGTGGAAGCGCGGCTCGATTTGTCGATCAGTGATTTTTTTGCTTCGCATGGCGAGGGAGAATTTCGCAACGCGGAAACCGAAGCGTTGCGGGAGATGCAGCCGCGACGGGCAATCGTGGCCACCGGTGGTGGCACTGTGCTCAGACCCGAAAACGTCGAAATGCTGCGGGGGCTGGGTCGTGTCGTTTACCTCGAAGCTGATGAGGCGACGTTGATCCAGCGGCTGTCGTCAGAAACCGAATCTAGACGACCGCTGTTACAAGGATCCGACCTCGCAGGAACGCTTTCTCGTTTACTAAAGGAACGTGAACCTCTTTACCGCACGACAGCCAATTTCACCGTGGACACCTCCGCGCTGAGCGTCGCGGAAGTCGCCGAAAAGATCCTCCAACATGTCGGCTAATCTCAAAGCCCAGCTGGTCGAGAGAGCGCTCGCGTCAGGCTTCGATTCTTGTCGGATCGCCCGCTGCCAACCGCCTCCGCACGCAGGGGAATTCGAGACTTGGGTGGCGGAGGGAGCCGCCGGGGAGATGGAATGGCTGGCGCGCGGCGCGGAGAAACGCGCCGATCCGCAGAAAGTGCTGTCTGGAGCCCGGAGCGTCGTCGTCGTGGCGATGAATTACTGGCAAGGCGAGGAGGAACCCGCCAAGGCCGGGCGGATCGCTCGTTACGCCTGGGGCGATGACTACCATGACGTAATGCTGGGACGGCTGCGTGAACTGGATCAGTTTCTGCAAACGCGCGGCGGGATGCAAAAGTGTTACGTCGATACTGGTCCCATTTTGGAACGTGATTACGCGGCCGAGGCTGGAATCGGATGGCATGGAAAAAGCACCATGCTGTTGAATCGAAGGCTCGGGACTTGGTTTTTCCTCGGCGAGATCTTGACGACGCTTGAGCTATCGCCTGATGCACCACAGGTCGCACGCTGCGGCACATGCACCCGCTGCATAACGGCCTGTCCGACGGGCGCGATCACTGCGGATCACCGGCTCGATGCGCGCCGCTGCATCTCCTATCTCACGATTGAATTGAAAGGTTCGATCCCGCTCGAGTTTCGCCCACTTATCGGAGATCGTATTTATGGCTGCGATACGTGTCTCGATGTCTGTCCCTGGAATCGCTTCGCCGCCATTTCGCGCGAAAGTTCGTTTTCCGCTCGGCCTGCGACCAGCGCGATGCAGCTGCGTGACTTCCTCTCGTTAGACGAAGATCAGTTTCGCGCGCTTTTCCGCGGTTCTCCCATTAAGCGGATCAAGCGCCGAGGTTTTCTGCGCAACGTTTGTGTCGCGCTCGGCAATGTCGGCAACGCGGATGACCTTCCGGCGTTGGACAAAGCGGCACAGGACATCGAGCCGTTAATCCGCGAGCACGCGGAGTGGGCTATTGGACGCATTTGCCAGCGTCAAGAAATTGAGACATCGAAGAAACCATCATGCGCCTGAAATTTCTCGTCTACTCGTTAGCCGGAATCCTGATCGCTCTCGGCGGATGCAAGAAACCGGATGTCGCAAGCAAGCCGCGGGAAAATGTGGATTCCTGTTCGCTGCTGACGAAGGATGAGGTCGCCACCATCGCGGGCTCTCCGATTCGCGAGACGAAAGGAAGCGAACGCAGAGAAGGCGCCTTCCTCGTTTCGCAATGTTTCTACACTGCGGAAACGCCGCTCCAATCCGTTAGCCTGGCGTTGACGCAGGCAACATCCGGCGCGCCGGACGCGCGAAAGCCGAAAGAGTTTTGGGATGAAAAGTTCGGGCGCTTTCGCGGCACTGAAGCTTCTGAGCCGGAGGAAAAGGAGCGAGAAAAGACCAAGGAACGTGGCGAAGGGGAAGAAGAAAAACGTGCCCGACCAAAAAAAGTCCAAGGTGTAGGTGACGAGGCTTTCTGGGCTAACGGGCAAATTCTGTATGTCCTGAAGGGCCAGATGTTTCTGCGCATTAGCGTGGGCGGCGTGGGCAATGAAGAAGACAAAATCGGAAAATCGAAAGCGCTTGCGATCAAAGCGCTCGAGCGGGTTTCGACAAAAAAAGCCGACCGCTAAACGACTCAGCTCCGAAAAAAGACCGAGCGCCGCTCGCGCGGGTCAGCATTTAACTGCACCCCTTGGGAGGCGCTCCTTGGTCATAGAAATTGTGGCACCGGAAAAACGCGGTGACCGCCAGGAGCCAGTTCTTAATCCCCTTATTATCCATGAAAGAAAAATCTCTCCAATCCGGCCGAACCATCGTGCGCGCCTTGTTAGGCTGCGTGCTTCTCTTCGCCTCCGCGCTTCTTGGTTACCTTGCCATTGCTGCCAGTCCGGGCGGCGGCGCGATTTCGCCCGCGGGTCCGAATCTGACCTGGACCGGCACCGCGCCGGGCGTTCCGCCTACGGGCGGCGCGGAGGACGCCTGCCAGGAGGGTGTGAACTGCGATAGCTACGCGTTGACCATTTCCGGGACGCCCGCGGATTGGATCGCCGCCGCGAAACAGGTGCACGTGCAGATTAACTGGACCCTGCCTGCGACAGACTACGATTTGTATGTGCACAAGGGCGACCTCAGCGGTCCGATCGTTGCCTCCTCTGGTTCAGCGGGGACGGTGTCCGAGCAGGTGGATCTCAACCCGGCGAGTTCCAGTATCGGCACGGGTTTGTTCACAGTTCACGTGGTCTATTACGTTAATACTGGGACTGATCAGTATAGCGGCGTTGCTAACGTCATCGCCGCCGGCAGTTCGCCGATTCCCGCTCCCACGCCGGGTGCTGGCTTTGCCCCGCGCTACGAAACCTTCAATCCACCTGCAGCTGGACCGGCCACGCTGGGCCGTTCTTCGGGTGAACCATCCATCGGTGTGGCAGCCGCCATCGCCGGGCATCCGGAAGGTCGCGCCATGTTCCAATCCGATGTGCAGACTTTGCGCGTGACATTCAATGGCTCGTGCGTGCTCCCACTCTGGGAAAACGTGCCGCCAGCGACTTCGCAGGAGGATTTCGATCCGATCCTGTTCACCGATTTTATGACCGGTCGCACGGTCGTCCATCTGCTCACTTTCGCAGGCAACGTGCTCGCGGGTGAATCTTCCTTCACGGACACCGCGGCCCCCTTCAACGACGGCGCCGTTTGGACGCCGAGCAACGGAACCGGCATTCTCTCGGGCATCGATCACCAGACGGTGGGCGGTGGACCGTACCGCACGGATCTCACCGCCGTGCCGCCGGTGATTCCGCCTCCGCACCCAGCCTATGCGAACGCGCTTTATTATTGTTCCCAGGCTCTTGTGGATGCGAGCTGCGCGCGGAGCGATGACGGCGGCTTGAATTACGGCGCTTCGGTCGTCACTTACACCGATCAATGCGGCGGCCTCCACGGCCACGTGAAGGTGGGCCCGGATGGCGTAGTTTATCTGCCGAATAAAGGTTGCGGCACTTCGCAGGCGGCGGTGGTCTCGGAAGACAACGGAGTCACTTGGACGGTACGGGCGGTTCCCGGTAGCACGTCCTCGGGCAGTGATCCCTCGGTGGGCGTGGGCAGCGCGGGACGCGTTTACTTCGGTTACGCCGATGGCGATACCAAGGCGGCCATCACCTTTTCGAACGATCACGGACGGACCTGGAGTCAGCCGCTGGATGTGGGCGCGACCTTTGGGATTAATAATGTTGCCTTCCCGGTGGTGGTGGCGGGCGATAACGATCGCGCGGCTTTCGCTTTCCTCGGCACGCGCACGGCGGGCGGATTGCAGGGACCGCGGTTCGCCGGCGTCTGGCATCTCTATATCGCGACGACTCTCGATGGCGGTCTGACCTGGCGCACCGTAGACGCCACGCCGAATGATCCCGTGCAGCGCGGCTGCATCTGGGAAGGCGGCGGGTCGAATATCTGCCGCAACATGCTCGATTTTATCGACGTTTCGATGGATCACGAAGGACGCGTGCTGGTGGGTTACGCTGATGGCTGCGCGGGCGGCGATTGTCAGCAAGCAGCGTCATCGTCGACTGGTAATTCCTATACCGCGCTGGGCTCGATCGCCCGGCAGTCGGGCGGTCCTCGTCTCCTGGCGGCCTTCGATCCACCGGCGGTGGCGACAGTCCCGGGAACCCTCGCTCTGAGCGCACGGCGGAACGGGAATGCAGTCTCGCTGGCTTGGTCGTTAGCCGACAACGGCGGGGCCACGGTCAATTCCTTCAACATTCTCCGCGGCACCTCGAGCGGAACGGAGACACTCTTGACAACGGTTCCTGGAACACAATCGCGTTACGTGGATGGAACGGCCACCGATACGGCTTCCACCTATTTCTATAAAGTGGTGGCCGTAAACAACGTGGGCTCGTCCTGCAGTCCGAACGAAGTCGCGGCGCCGTATGTCGGCTCCACGCTCACCGGATTCACGGTCGCGGCGGATCCCACGGGAGATCAAACCACTCCGACCGATACGGACCTCGACATCCAATCGCTCTCCCTTTCGGAACCGGCGAGCGGTCCATACGCGGGGAAACTGGTCTTCCAGTTAAAGGTGGCGGATTTGAGCGCGCCCCAAAACGGCCGCATGTGGCGGATCGTGTGGAATTCACCCACGGCTCCCGATGGACAGTTCTATGTAGGGATGACGAAAGACAACAATGGCGTGGTCACCTACGATTACGGCACGGTCGCTACAGCGGTTGTGGGATTGGTGGTGGGTGTTCCTTCGACCACGCGGGTGGGCGATCCGGACTTTGGTGGATTCGATCCGAGCGGTCTCATTACAATCGTGGTCTCGAAGGATAAAATTGGGAATCCTCGCACTGGCGACGTGCTGGGAGCCTTCTCAACACGCACCTATGATGTGGTCAGTAACATGATCCGCTCGACCACCGCGATTGATACGACTTCGAATGCGATGGCTAACGACCGCACCGCGAACGCCGCTACCTACACGCTCACCGGACCCATTCCCGGAGTGACTGGCGCCGTTTCGCGCAAGACCCACGGTGCAGCTGGCACTTTTGACATTGATCTCCCACTCGCCGGGACGCCTGGAGTCGAATGCCGCAACAACGGTTCGAACACGCACCAAGTGATCCTGCGTTTCGGCGGTCCGATAACGTTCAACAGTGCCTCGGTCACACCGTCCGTCAGCGGTACCGCGACCTTGGCCAGCACGAGCACCAACGGTAACGAAGTCACCGTGAACCTGACCAACGTGAGCAACGCCCAGACGATTATGATGAACCTTCAGGGCGCCACGATCAACGGCTCCACTGCGAATCTATCCGTCCCGATGGGCATCCTCGTGGGCGACACCGTCGAAAATGGTGTGGTCAATTCCACCGATGTCAGCCAAGCGAAGTCCTTTTCCGGTCAGACGACGACTGGGGCGAACTTCCGCAACGACGTCACCGTGAATGGCGTGATCAACAGCTCCGACATTGGCTTGATCAAGGCGAATTCGGGCACCTCGCTCCCTGCTCCGTTGAGTAAGTCGACGCGGGACCGGTAAAGTTTCGGCTGGCTCGACTCGCGGCTGGATCAAGTAGCCGCCTTCCTGACTCGTCGGGTCAGCGAAGGCGGCGCTTGTCGCATACAACGTGGGATGGGGAAACCGTTCGCTCCGACGATGTTTCGTGGATCGAAAAGTGAACGTGTTTCCCATTGCAACAGTCTCAAGACTCACTATCAGTCTCCCTCCCGGGCCAATTCCCTGGCCATAAGGGTTTCCATTCCGCTCGATGCATCAACCCCTCGCCCAAACCCCCGTCTCCGCGCCGCCGAAGAAGCGTCGCTCTCGCAAGAAGCGATACATCATTTTCGGCGTCATCGGTTTGGTCCTGCTCTGGATCATCGCTTCGGTCATACGGGGAAAGCAGGAAAAACCGATCCCGGTCGTGACCGAAAAGGCTGTGCGTCGCACGATTGTTCAAACCGTTTCCGCGACAGGCAAAGTGCAGCCTGAAGTCCAGGTCAAGATTTCCCCGGAAGTGGCGGGTGAGATCACCGAATTGCCGGTGATAGACGGTATGGCGGTGAAGAAGGGCGACCTTTTGCTCAAGATCAAACCGGATTCGTATAAGGCGCTCTTCGATGCACAGCAGGCGTCGAAGAGTTCCGCCCAAGCGATGAACACGCAGATGAAAGCGGCCGCTGCAAAAGCGGAAGCCGACCTGAAGCGAAGTCAGGACTTGTTCACAAAAAAGATGATCTCCGAGTCGGAGTTCGTCACCGCGCAGACGGCCTACGAAGTGGCGAAATCGAATTTCGAGAGCTCCGTCCATGACATCGAGAAAGCGGAAGCAGGCTCCAGCCAGGCGCGTGATCAGCTCTCGAAGACGACCATCTACTCACCGATCGACGGCAACGTGACAGTCTTGAACAGCAAACAAGGCGAACGCGTCGTGGCCACGAACCAATTTGCCGGCACCGAAGTGATGCAGGTGGCCGACCTCAGCCGAATGGAGGCGCATGTGGACGTGAACGAAAACGACGTCGTCACGGTGAAAAAAGGCGACACCGCCGTCGTCACCATTGACGCCTATGGCGATCGCAAGTTCACCGGCTCGGTGGTGCAGATCGCGAACAGCGGCAAGACCAGTGGCACCGGCACGCAGGAGGAAGTGACTAATTTCGAAGTCAAGATTCGGCTGGATAATACGGACGTGCGATTGCGGCCGGGGCTGAGCTGTACCGCCGACATTCAGACGGCTACGGTTAAGGACGTGGTGGCGGTACCGATGCAGAGCGTCACCATTCGCACCGGCGACAGCAATTTGAGCCCGGAAGAAATCGAGAAGAAAAAGGCCAAACGTGCGGCCAGCGACAAAGGCGATAACGCCGCCGACCTGACGAATGCGCGTCTCGAAAAAGCGCAGGAACGAGAAGACCGTGAGAAATTGCTCAAGGTCGTATTTTTGAAGAAGGGCAGCAAAGCCGTGATGGCAAAGGTCGAGACCGGTATTGCTGACGACACCTACATGGAAATCAAGAGCGGCGTGCAGCCGGGCGACGAAGTGATCTCTGGCAGCTACAGCGCGATCAGTCGAAAACTCAAAGAGGGCGCGAAGGTCGAGATCGAAAAGGAAGAGAAAAAGAAATAGCCGGCCTTTTTCCCGATCACGATGAATGCTGAGATTTCGGTCCGTCCCTACGGTCCCATCGTGATTGATATCGAGGACATCACGAAGCATTACGTCATGGGCGAGGAAACGGTGCACGCTTTGCGCGGCATCACGTTACAGATTCATCGGAACGAATACCTCGCGATCATGGGACCGAGCGGCAGTGGGAAATCGACGCTCATGAACATGCTGGGCTGCCTGGATACCCCCAGCTCCGGCCGTTATGAATTCAATGGCAAAGATGTTTCTTCCATGGATGGCGATGAGCTGGCCGAGATCCGAAACAAGGAAATCGGGTTCGTTTTTCAAACCTTCAATCTGCTCCCTCGCTCCACCAGCCTGCGCAACGTCGAGCTGCCGCTGATCTACGCGGGCATCGATCCCGAGACGCGCGAGGACCGGGCGGCCGACGCACTGCGCGCGGTCGGATTGGGTGACCGCATGCAGCACAAGCCGAACGAACTTTCCGGTGGTCAACGTCAGCGCGTCGCCATCGCGCGCGCGTTGGTGAATAATCCGTCCATCATCCTTGCAGATGAGCCGACGGGAAACCTCGATTCCAAGACGGGCGAAGAGATTATGGCGCTGCTGGAGAACCTTTATCAATCCGGCAACACCGTCATCCTGGTCACACACGAGCCGGACATCGCGCGGCACGCCCGTCGCAGCGTGCATCTCCGTGACGGCATCATTGAGAGCGATTCGTTAAACGAGCCCGGCGGCGTTGAGGCTCTCGCCGTCCATTAAGTAAACCGCCGTGAAGCGCTTCCTCTACGAACTGACGGAAAGCTGGAAGATCGCGCTCACGCAGATGCAGTCTAACAAGACGCGCTCCATGCTGACCGCGCTCGGCGTCATCATCGGGATCGTCGCGGTTACGCTCATGGGCACCGCCATTACCGGCATCCAAACCGGCTTCGACAAGAGCATGTCGATCCTCGGAGATGACGTGCTTTACGTCAGCCAATTTCCCTGGGCGCGGGTAAACGATTGGTGGAACTTTCGCGACCGACGCGAGATTAAAACCGAATACGCGGAGAAGCTGAATCGCCTCATCGCAGCCACGCCGAACTCGAATCTCATTCTCGCCGTGCCGACTTCGAATGTGCAGCGGTCGGTCAAACGCGAGGACAATCAGGTAAGCGGCATTTTCGTGCAAGGCACCACTTCCGATTACCCGCTGATCTCGACCGTCGACTTCGCGGAAGGCCGCTTTTTTAATGAGCTGGAGACGAAGAGCGCGGCGAATGTTTGCCTGCTTGGTTATGACGTAGCGGACGCGCTTTTCCCGGGCACGAGCCCACTCGAAAAGGATGTGCTGATCAGCGGCCAGCGTTTCAAGGTCGTGGGTGTGGGCGCGCGGCAGGGGTCGTTCTTAGGGCTCTTCAGTCTGGACTCGATCGTCATCGTTCCCCTCCCCGCGTTTCAGAAATACTTCAGCGCCAAAAGCGAATCCGATGTCCGCGTGAAAGTGAAAGACAAAACGAAACTCGCTGAAGCGAAGGATGAACTTACCGGCCTGATGCGTCGCGTCCGCGCCCTCCCGCCGGAGAAGAAGGACGACTTCAATATCAACGAACAGCAGGCCTTCAAAAGCACGCTCGATCCGGTGAAAAATTCGATCGCCATCGCCGGGCTCTTCATCACCGGCCTTTCGCTTTTCGTCGGCGCGATCGGGATCATGAACATCACGTTCGTGAGCGTGAAGGAGCGCACCAAAGAGATCGGCACGCGCAAAGCATTGGGCGCACGCCGCCGCACCATCCTCCTTCAATTCCTGATCGAATCGACCGCGCTCTGCTTGTTAGGCGGCCTCGTCGGCCTGACCTTCGCCTACGCGATGTGTTTCGCGATCGGAAAGGCCATGCCTTCATTCCCGATCCAGTTTTCCATCGGTCTCGTGATCACCAGCATGGTCGTCTCCGTTCTGACTGGCTTGATCTCTGGCTTCGCACCCGCTTGGTCCGCTTCGCGCCTCGATCCTGTCACCGCACTCCGGTACGAATAGGGCGCCGTCTCTATGCAATTCCGCGAAATAATCTCGATGGCCTTGCAGTCCCTTGGAGCGAACAAGCTTCGCTCCGGGTTGACCATGATCGGGATCACAATCGGCGTTTTTTCGGTCATTTCGGTCATGACGGCGATCGGCGCCCTTTCCAGCTCGATTGAAAGCGGGATCAGCTTTCTCGGCTCGAATATTTTCCAATTCGCCAAATACCCCATCAGCGGAGGGCAAGGCGGCCGCAACGCGGACAAATACGAAAACCGCCGCAACATCACTTACTCACAGGCGCTCCGTTATTACGAACTGATGCAGGGCATCGCGAGCGAAGTGTGTCTCAAAACATTCTTCTTCAACGGTCAGGCGCTCTATAACGGCGAAAAGTCGCGCGGCCTCACCGTGGCCGGGTCTAACCAGAGTTTCCTCACTGCCAACAGCTACACCTTGGGTTACGGACGCAACATTACCGCCGAGGATGTTGACCTTGCACGCAGCGTCATCGTCATCGGCAAAGATATCGAGAAACATCTCTTCCCCCATGAGTCCCCGATCGGAAAGATCATAAAGCTCAGCGGACACAACGTCACAGTGATCGGCGTTCTCGAATCAAAGGGAACCGCGTTCGGGCAAAACCAGGACGATATCTGCGTGATCCCGATTACCCGCTTCTTCGAGAACTTCGGGTCCGCTAAGCGTTCGGTGAATATCGCGACGCAAGCGCCTTCGCAGGAGACCTACAACCGCACCCTCGACAAAGCCATTGGCGCGATGCGAATCGCCCGCGGCTTGAAACCCCGTCAGGACAACGACTTCGAAATCTATTCCAACGATTCCCTGAAAAGCGCCTTCGCTTCCATCGCCGGCATTGTCCGCATCGGCGCCTTTGTCATCAGCTTGATCGCTTTGGTCGCAGCCGGCGTAGGAATCATGAACATCATGCTCGTCAGCGTGACCGAGCGGACGAAAGAGATCGGCATTCGAAAATCCATCGGTGCCCGCAGCCGGGACATCTTGCGGCAGTTCCTCGCCGAGGCTGTCTTCATTTCGCAGGCCGGCGGAATCCTCGGCATTATTCTCGGGGTTATTGGCGGCAATTTGCTGGCATCGTGGCTCGATGCCGATCTCATCTTTCCTTTTGGCTGGGCAATCGCTGGACTGGTTGTTTGCTCGGGCATCGGGATCGGTTTCGGCTTCTATCCCGCCTACCGCGCGGCTTCGCTCGATCCGATAGAAGCACTTCGTTTCGAGTAGTAACCAGCCCAGCGGCTGACCATTACCGCACCGAGCTCCGGCTGAGGCATGCAACTTGCGATGACGGGCATTGTATTGCCCCGGCATTTCCCTAATCTCGCGCCCCTCCACCGACCTCTCCGTGCCCCCTTCCCCTCCATCTTCTTCTGGCATTAAGGGAAGCGTCCTCCTGGTCGAGGGATACGGCGCTCTTGCCGCCGCCATCCGCGCCGCCCTCAAGAAATTCGCCCCCTTGTATGTCGTTAGTCGCGCGCGCTCACTCTCCGCCGCCCTCACCGCTGCCCGCGGGAAACCTCCCGCCTTACTCATCCTCGATTTCGATCCACCCTTCCCTGGCATTCTCGATTTCTTCAGCCTGCTGCGCGAAATTGCGCCCGCTGCCCGGGTCATGGTCATCGCCGCTAATTTGCCGCGGCAAATTCTCGGCGATGAGCGTTTACCCACCGTCTTTTCCTTCGTCGAAAAACCGTTCCAGCTCGCTGAGTTCGGCACTGCCATCACCGATTTGCTCAGCACCTCCGATCCAGCTAACGAATCGTCGGCTCGAACGGCCCTTGAGGCCATGAGTCTAGTGGATTTGATTCCGATCCTCGGAATCGAAAGCATCACAGGAACGGTTGGCGTGACTGCCGCTGAGGGAGCGCTGGTCGGCGAACTGGTTTTCGACCGCGGCTCGATCCCAATTGCCGCCGCCAGCGGCCTCCAGGGAATCGATGCTCTGCGCGAGATGCTGCGCTGGCCGGCGCCCGAATTCGATTTCACTGAAGGCGGCTCCGATGCGCCACGCCAGATTGAGGGTAAATGGCCGAGAATTCTGGAAACCGTCGTGCGCTCCATCCCCCGCCCGGCCCCGACACGCTCCGCGGCGAAGAAAGCCGGCAAGAAATCGGCCACCCGCGACCAACCGCACGCGGCGGTGGTGAAGGACGGCAAAAAGATTCTTATCATCGACGACACCGAAACCCTTCGCGTTTTCATCGAAGAGATATTGTCTGAGAGCGATCCGCGTCTGCAGATCGCCTGCGCCGCTGATGCGGCCGAAGGGATGAAGCGTTGCGCCGCCCTCAATCCGGACCTGATTCTGCTCGATTTCAGCCTGCCCGATTTCAACGGCAACGAAGTTTGCCGCCGCCTGCTGGATAACGACGCGACCCGGGAAATTCCGGTCCTCATGATGTCCGGTCACGTCGCCGACATGGCGGAAGCCGAGAGGCTCTACGAAAACATCGTGCTCACACTCTCGAAGCCATTCGTCTCGGGCGAACTGCTCGAAGCCGTCACGAAGCTGCTGGAAAAACCGCCAGAGCGACGACGACGCAAAGCGCCGCCCGCTGCCGCGAAGCCAGACCGCCGCAGCACAAAGACAGACCATGAGACAAACGGCCACGCGCCAAAGCCCGTTCCAGTTCCCGCGGCGCAAATCGAAATTCCGGCTGCTCCAGAAGCTGAATCCATCTTAACGGCGCCGACTTCGCCCGAACTCACTCCGGAAACACCAGCGCCCGAGGCGGAATCGATTCTGTCACCGGCACCGCACATCCCCGCGCACATTGCAGTCGCCAGCCGGGATGCCGTTGTGCTGAGCATCGATCTCGAAGTCCTCTCGATGCAGTTCTCGCCTGCTCTCCACATCACTCATCTGCGCGCGCAGCCGACCTCGCCTGCGGTGCTGCTGCACGTCGATCCCCGTGCGATCTCGGCCATGCCCATTCCCCAGATCGCCTTCGAAATTTCGCGAGTCCAACTCGGTGACGCCGGACAGATGCACACCCTGTTCATCGTTCCGGCAGTTCACCGGCCGCCGCCTCAGGCGTTCCACAAGGGAGTGCCGGTCGATCGGCTCGCCATCCTTCCCGGCGACGAACAAAACGGCCTGCAGATCACGCCTGCCGCTACCTCCCATCTCACCGTCCGCCTGCTGGCTGCGTTTGATCTCGCGGGCGTAGAGCTCTCGCCCACCTTCAGTGTTTCCCTACTCGTCCTCCGCGCGCGCAGCGGACGGATGCGCGTGGTTCTCCCCGCGCACGGGAGCAGAGGCGGCATCATTTTCGAAGCCACTCAGATCTCGCTCGATCCCACCGGTAGAATTGCGGAATTCGATCTCCATGTTGCGCCGTTGTTAGCGGCGACGGCGATCTCCCTGCTTCCGGCTTGAGCTAACTCTTCGCGGGATTCTCGAGCGCCTGACCATCGCGTCCGGCAGGTCGAACAAGGCGCCCGGTTTCTAACCGTAAATCCCGCCGCGAGCCCCCCTCGATTGACTTGATACCTTTTGATTTTAGGTTGGCCGACCGAGCGCTTCTGCGCGGTTTCCATTCCGTGAAAAACGTCCTTTTCGTCTGTACCGGCAACATCTGCCGGAGCCCTATGGCCGAAGGACTTTTCCGTCTTTTAATCGGGAACCGGCGGGACATTTCGATCGCGTCAGCGGGCGTTCACGCGGTCCGCGGACAGCCGCCCAGCCTCTACGGCGTCGAGGTCCTGCGCCGCGAAGGAGTCGATATCAGCGGCATCCGCAGCCAGCCGCTCACCGCCACGCTGGTCGATCGCGCCACCCACATTTTTGGCATGACCAGCGCCCATCTTGAGAGCATCCACCTGCTCTTCCCGCATGGCGCCCATAAGACCTTCCTCCTGCGCGAATTCGAGGAAGCCGGCAACACCGTCTGGCGCGATGTCCCCGATCCCATCGGCTCCGGCCGCGACACCTACATCACCTGTGCCGCCACCATCAAAAACGCTTTACCCAGCATCCTCGCCTTCATAGAAGAAACCGAACTCGCCCCAAAGGTGTCAGCGCGCACCAGCGGAGGCTTCCCATACCCCATGGCCGATATCCCATCCCCCACCGCTTCCATTAGTCCCACCCCCTCCGGCGGCCTCCGCAAAGTTGATCCGGAAATCTACGACGTCATCCAAGCCGAAGAGAAACGGCAACGCGAAGGCATCGAGCTCATCGCCTCCGAGAACTTCACCAGCCGCGCCGTCATGGAAGCGCAAGGCAGTT
>JBDUAH010000242.1:0-4149 GCA_040004745.1 Chthoniobacterales bacterium
CGATCTCGCGCGGATCGCGGCGGGCAACGTCAGGGCGCAGCGTTTTCGCCTCACGATTCCGCTGGCGATTGCGGCGCTCCTGCTGATCGGGGTTCTCGGTTTTTATTTATTTGGGCCACGAAAATCACCGCCCCCCGGCCTCGCAACCGCGGTCGTCCAAACCGAGCCTGGCGGTGCGATGGTCATCCTGGGCGATCGGGTGGAGCGCAGTCCGGCAACCTTCCGCGGCCTCACGAGCGGGAAACACCTTTTGCGGATCATGCTGCCGGATTTCGATTCAATCGAAACCGAGATCGCGGTGCCGCTGGCGCCCGCGGTTTTCAAGCTGGTGCGGAGCAAAGGCTCGATCCAGATCAACTCGCAGCCGACCGGGGCGAACTTCGAGGTTCGCCGCGGCACCGAGGTGGTGAGACGAGGAAAAACGCCGGCGCTGCTGCGCGACCTGCCGACCGGCCGTTACGAAGTGGTGGCGAAGAAGGACGACTGGAAGCTGACGGAGCCGGTGGAAGTGAAGCGCGGCGAGATCGCGCTCCGCACCTTTGGTTTTGCCAACGGCAGCGTGAAAATCATCAGCGCTCCGGCGGGCGCCACGGTGTCGGCCGGCGGGAAGGCGGTCGGGACGACGCCGCTGCTGCTCGACGAAGTGAAACCGGGCGAGGTGAGCTATTCTCTGGAGCTGGCCGGGTTTAAAGCCGCGGCGGTGCAAGGAACAGTCCGGCCTAACGAACAGTCTTTCCTCGCGGCACGATTGGAAAAGAAGCTCAGCCTGGAGCGTGGTCAGGTTTGGCAGAATTCGCTGGGCATGCGCTTCGTGGCCGTCGGCAGCTGGCATATCAGCGCATGGGAAACCCGGGTGCGCGACTGGGCGGCGTTCTGCACGGCCAGGGGGCGCACCCTGGAGCAGGTCGATTTCAAACAGACGGAGAACGATCCGGTGGTGAAAGTGAACTGGCGCGACACGAGTGAGTTTTGCCAGTGGCTGACGGAGAAGGAACGGCGCGAAAATTTGCTCGACGAGACGGAGAGCTACCGGCTGCCGACCGATCGGGAGTGGAGCGAGGCGGCAGGCTCGCCGAACGAGAGCGGCGATACGCCAGAAGAGCGTGACGGCCGCACGCGCGATCGTTTTCCCTGGGGGCAGGGGTGGCCGCCGCCGAGTGACGCGGGGAATTACGGCGCGATCGAAGGGAGCAACGATGGCTTCACCACGACCGCGCCAGCTGGCAGCTTCTCGGCCAATTCGTTAGGTATCTTCGACCTCGGAGGGAACGTCTGGGAATGGTGCGAGGATCTTTACAAGTCGGGGAGTCGGTGGGGTGTGCTCCGGGGCGGGTCGTGGGGGAACAAGAGCCGCGGGGAGTTGCTCACGTCGTATCGCAACGTGGTGGATCGTGGGGAGCGAGATGTGATTTACGGTTTCCGCTGCGTGCTGGCCTCGGAAGACGAGGAACGCTGAAATCGCGCGAACGTCCCGCGTGGTGCGAGCTTCTGGTTTGGGAGATAGAAACACGCAAGCTTGAAGCTCGCGCCACGGGCGGCCGCTCGCGCCGCTCCTAATTGCTCGTCGGGATCACGGCCGGGGCAGGCGAGGAATTGGGCTTGGCTGGCGCTTTCGCGTCGTGCGCCACGAGCTGGCCTTCAAACTCGCGGCGATAATCGGCCACCATCATCGGGCGTGTCTTGTTATCGACCAGTCCCTTGTAGTTGACGATGCCGGTGGCGATAGACTGCGCAAGCTTGGCGCGCCAGGCGCTCTGCGCGATCAACCGGCTCTCGCCACGCTCGGTGAGGAAGCCGCCTTCGACGAGAATTGCCGGGATTTTCGTCAGGCGCAGGACCGCGAATCGGGCGCGCTTGATCCCGCGATCGTACTCCGAGAAGTGCCCGACCACGGAGTGAAACACACTCATCGAGAGTGCGAGACTCGGAGCGTCCACGGAGCTGCCGGCATCCTGGTTCATGAAGCGAAGGGCGAGTGCGTCGTCCGCAGTCGAAGGCGCGCCCCGCGGGGTGAAGGAGAAAATCTCAAAGCCTTGAGCCGACGGGTTGGTGTCGGTCGCGTTGAAATGGATACTCACGAAAACCGCATCCTTAGCGGCGTTCGCGATCCGGGCGCGGAGCTCCAGGGGCACGAAAATGTCGCTGTCACGGGTCATTTTCACCTTGAGACCTTTCGCCTCGAGCAGCGGCTTGATGTTGCGCGCGACGTCGAGCGCGAAATCCTTCTCATAGCCGTAAGGGCTGACCGCGCCCTTGTCGTAGCCGCCGTGGCCGGCATCGAGCACGACGGTCTTGAAGTGGCCCAGATTCGGGATCATCTGCGGGCGCAGTTGCGGCTCGAGGGTCTTCGAAAGATCGACCCGCGAGACGAGGTACTCGCCATCCTTTTCCACGACCGGGAAGCAGAGCCAATTGCGTATCCCGTTGATCATCACCTCGCGGCTTTCGAGCTGGAAATCGACCGAACCGTTGGCATTGGCGAGGCGGAGATGTTTCTCGATCGGTGTGACGCCGGTCGGGAGACCGTAAAACCTCGCGATATTCTCGGCGGTGAGATATTCGCGGCCGCTGATCTTGACGATCTTCCAATCAGGGGTCGCGGCGGCGGCGACGCTCCAGGCGCAGACGAGGAGAAAGGCGGAGGCTCTAAGGCTGGCGAACATGGAGACGGAGGAAGAAATATTGGCGCGAGGAGGGTAAAAACTTTTTCTAGAAATTATAACGCCGACTCGGATGACGACTGTTTTTACCTTGGTCTGCGAAGAAGAATTAGGCCAGCAAAATCCCCGCAGTTAATAGATGCTGCGGGCGAAGTGCTCGCACCGCGAAGCGGGGCGAAAAGAATAAGTCATCACGCACCGGCGCGTCGAAAGGTTCGGAGAAGTCGATAACCAAGAAAGAGCTCGAAGACTTCGCCAGCACCAAGCGCGAAAACCTGCCGAGGAAGAAGGCGAAGAAATAGCACCGTTCTCCCCGCATTTTGGTGCCGGTATTCGCGCCGCTGAAAGAGTCGCAGTCCGGCTGGCGGACAGCACGGGATGATATGGCCGCGCGGCGGTCTCGCCGATTCGCGCATCCGATCCTGTGCTCGCGGCGGATCAACTCACGACAACTTATTAATCAGCGCTCACTCGAATGCTGGGAGGTTGTCACTAGAACAAACAAAGAAAGAAATAATGAAAAAATTAGCAGTCGCACTCGCACTTATAAGTGCATTCACCTTTTCCACCTATGCCAGTGAGATGAAGACCATGGGCAAGGAAAAGAGCATCTACGACACGGCGAAGAGCACGAAGATGTTCAGCACCCTCACCGCGGCGATCAAGGCCGGCGGCAAACAGGAGATGCTTCAGGACGACAACGGTCCGTTCACCGTTTTCGCGCCGACCGACGAAGCTTTTGCGAAGCTCCCGAAAGGCACGCTCGATGATCTCCTGAAACCGGAGAACAAAGAGAAGCTCGCGAAGATCCTCGCCTACCACGTCATCAAGGGCAAAGTCATGGCCGCTGATGTGAAGACGATGGAAGCCGAAACCGCCGAAGGTTCGAAGATCAA
Source organism: Chthoniobacterales bacterium (assembly GCA_040004745.1). Classification (GTDB taxonomy): domain Bacteria; phylum Verrucomicrobiota; class Verrucomicrobiia; order Chthoniobacterales; family UBA10450; genus JACCTI01. The sequence goes on from JBDUAH010000242.1 coordinate 3,557, forward strand.
CGTCAAGGTCATGGGCGACCACGTGATGGTGAACAACGCCAAGGTCATCAAGACCGACATCCCGGCGAGCAACGGCGTGATCCACGTGATCGACACCGTTCTCATGCCGCCCGATCTCGGGTAGATTTCCTGTCGGTTGGTATGCTGGGCGCGTGGTCTTAGGGCCACGCGCCTTTTGCGTTTTGCGAGACGCGCGCCATCACAACACGTATGCCATCAAGATAACACGCGCGCCCTCAAGACTCTGGGGAGCATAGGCCGCTGGCCTGTCGTTGGAGGCGGCTCGCCTCCAACCCGGTCGGAGTGCGCGCTGGGAGTCACTCCGAGGGCTCGTTCGTACGAACGCCTCAGACTTGGGGAAATCGTCGGTCTTCTCTGCGCCGGCGCTCGGCGAGCCCCCGAACGGTACAGGCCGGCGGCCGATGCTCCCCAGAATTTAGAATCCCGCGCTCGGGATTACTCGGCCGCTTCTTTTTTCGGCGGGCGCCGGATGAGCGTGATCTGCTTGATCCGCGCGGAATCGGACGGGCTCCAAGTCCCGATGTCCGGGTCGTCCTTGAACGCTTCGTGCACGATCCGGCGCTCGTAGGAAT
>JBDUAH010000243.1:0-4142 GCA_040004745.1 Chthoniobacterales bacterium
TCCAGCAGATCATGAACACCAGTCTCAATCAGACGCTCAGCCGGACGATTCTGACTAGCGGTGTCACGCTCATTCCGTTGGTTTGCCTCTACTTCCTCGGCGGCTCCGTCCTGCACGACTTTTCGCTCGCGATCATTATCGGCATCGTTTTCGGAACGTATTCTTCCATCTTCATTGCCTCGCCGATTGTGCTGTGGTGGTTGAGAGCCCGGGGCGGCAACACCAGTTCGCTGCGCAAGGAAGTCACGCAAAAAAATACCCCCACCCCAACCTCCGTTCCGCGGTAAAGGGAAAGTTATTCACAATAGTTGACGCCCCCCAGACCGGCGCGTAGGATCGCCTCGCCCGCCAAGCCGGGACGCCAGTTTTTAGCTTAGGAGACCATTAAAATGCCCGAAGTAATCGTTCGTAAAGGAGAGCCGGTAGACCGCGCCCTCAAACGCCTGAAAAATAAACTGGATGCCGAGGGCATTCTGGAAGAAGTGCGCCGTCTTCGAGCTTTTGAAACGCCGACGCAGAAGACCCGCCGCAAGGCTAAGGCGAATGCGAAGCGCGGTCGGACGAAATTTCGGTTTAATCCTTCGTAGGAAGAAGTTTAGTCTGTTTCAGGTCGGTCGCATCGCCCCGGATTTTCCGGGGCGTTTCTGTTTCTCCTAAGCCCTCCGCGTTTACTCGCACTCGCAGACCACTCGGAACCCCAAATCGTTACACAAATAATTGGGCACGTTCGAGTTTCGCGTCGACGCTCGCAGGCTGTTGAAGCGCGATTTCCAACTGCCGCCGCGGTAAACCCGTTTCGCGCCCGCGGCCGGTCCCCGAGGATTGATCTTCGGGGTGCCGCGATAGGGCTCCAGGAAGTCGTGGCACCATTCCCATACATTTCCCGACATATCTTCGATTCCGAACGAACTGCGCCCGATTGGAAAGGACCCCACCGGCGAACTCTCGGGGTAGCCGTCGTTGATATCACGATCACTCCAGGCAAAAACGGTATTCTTGTCGGCAAAATTCGCCAGATCCCCTCGCCCGTCGTAGTTACCCCAGGGATACTTCCGGGCATCGGTTCCTCGCGCGGCGTATTCCCATTCCGCCTCGGTCGGGAGGCGGTATCTCCTGCGCTCGCGACCGCTTAACCACGCGCAGAACTTTATCGCCTCCAGGCTGTTCACATAGACGACCGGGTGAGTGTCACCCGCGCCCGGCGCTCGTTTGCGAGCATGGGTCGGATCGAACATCTCGTACTCAACGTTTGTGATCGGAAAGCGTGACATGAAAAAGCGGCTCAACGTCACCTTCGTGATCGGGCGCTCATTGGGGCCGGCCTCGAGGGCTTCGCTTCCCATGGCAAATTCTCCCGTGGGAATGCAGATCATCTTTCCGCCCACGGAATTTGAGAAATCCGGCAGGACACTTCGATCCATGAAGCTCGTCCCACCCGATACCTCGACCTCCTCCGCTTCGGCATTCTCAGGGGCTGCGGTTGGCGTAGGGGCTACCGGCGCCGGCCTCCCCACCTCGACTCTCGCGGGTTGCGGTGCGGTCGACATGGGCGGCGACGGTGCCGCGTTCATCGTAGCCTGGTCGGCTTCGTCCAGATATTGATCGACGATGTCCTCCGCGTCTCCCGGATCGAGGCCGAGATTTTCCGCCATGTTCACGAACGCATCGCGCGTGTCGTCGCTCATCCCTTCGCTGTCGAGATTGCTTAAACGCAGCATGCGCAGGAATTCCTCGTTCGGCGGGAGAGACTGCCGCCGCACGCGCGGAGGCCGTGGAGGGCGCACAACTGGAGCTGGCAGACCCGCTGGCGCGGTCCGGTGCGCGCCACTGTCGCGCAACTCGGCGTCGATATAGCCGATCATCTGCTCGTCTTTGAGCTGATGTTCACGACCGAAACGCAGCAGATTCTTCTCTTCGTCCGGCGTGAGCTGCCCATCGGCGATGGCGAAAGTCAGGTATTTATGGAACTCGACGACGGCTTCCTCCTGCGCCTGCGCCGCCAGTTCGCTATCCATTGCACGCCGGCGCTCGGGATCGAGCAATTCCACCCGCGCCTCGGTCAGGTAGCGGGAAGATTCATCCAACCCCGGTCGAAGCATCTGCGATAGTGGATTGCTGGGCTGATTCTTCAGCGGCAGCTTTTTTTGCCACCAACGGAGCAACTCGCGGCAATGCTCCTCGATAATGGCATCGCTCGGCCGCTCGCGTGGATTCAGGCACAGGCGTTCGTACAAATTCGCGGATTTGTACTGCTTCCAGCCGTTCCACTTTTTTGGATCGTCCGGCAGTGGGAGAGGAAAATCCACCTTCAGCTCAAGCATCGTCAGGCCACGGTGAGAGAATCGAGGCGGGCGGTGGCCGCAGCGATTTCATGCGGTTTAAGGCCCGTGTTTCGTTCGATGGAAATCTTGGTTTGGTTGCCGGCTGCGTGGACCGCCACTTCAAGAACCTGGTTGGCGTTATATTCGTAAACGAGCTCGACCGGCGACCCCTTGGGCAGAAACGGAGGCAATTCCACATCGCACGTGCCCAGAGGGGTGCATTCCGCGGGGAGCGAACTTTCGCCCTCCACGATGCGGACGACCGCGCGAGGCATGTTCGCACTCGCAGTCCCAAAGTAATTCTTCGAGAGCGCGGGAATTGCGCTCATCTTGTGGATCATCGGGAAAACGTATTCTTCCAAATGACCTTCATCCCAGAGTACCACGCCGAGGGTGTGAGAGGTGATATTGGTCACCTGCATCAGGCTGCCCTCCCGCGAGGAAAATTGCAGCCGCGTATCCTCCGGCAACATTTGCTCTCCGGTCGAGGATTCTTCCTCCAGCATTAGGAGAATTGCTTGAATCGCGGCACCGATCGCCACCGCTTCGTCGGGATTCACGGTGTCGTCTAAAGGCGTCGGCGATAACTTTGCCACCATCTCTCGCACCATCGGCATGCGCGTCATGCCGCCCACGAGGAGGATTTTGTCGATCCCGGACCAATTTAACTTCGCTTCCTGCATTACGATTTCGCAGATCGTCTTGCATCGCTCCACCAGATGCCGCGTCTTCTGTTCAAACGCTTCGCGCGTGATCTCGACTTTCACGCTCCGGCCGTTGTGATTGTGCACAATCGATGTGCGCGGGCGGCTCGTCAGTTGCAGCTTCGCGGCTAGCGCGCGGCTCTGCAGTTCCTGGTAGCTTTGCAGATCGAGTAGCGGATTTTCGCCATGCTCACGGTCGAATTCTTCCGCGACGTAATTGACCAAGACATCGTCCCAATCCTTGCCGCCAAGGCGATGATCGCCATTCGTCGCCAACATCGTGAGCTGGTGACCCTCGATCCGCATGATCGTGACGTCGAACGTTCCGCCGCCTAAATCGAAGACGAAAACCGTCTGGTCCTGATCCAGCTTGTCCAGACCGTAGGCCAGCGCGGCCGCTGTCGGCTCGTTAATAATTTGGAGAACGTTCAGCCCCGCCAGCGTACCCGCCGTGATCGTGGCGGTCCGTTCTGCATCTCTAAAATACGCCGGCACCGTAATGACCGCATCGGTCACCGGTTCCCTCAGGAACTTTTCCGCATCCAGCTTCAGTTTCTTCAGAATCAACGCCGCCAACTCTTCCGCCGAGTAAACTTTGTCTTCAAATTCGCGGCTGAATTGCGACTTCGGTTTCCCCATCTCGCGTTTTACGAAGTCTGCGATCCGCTCCGGCTCCGCGACTGAACTGTGCTTTGCTAGTGTGCCGACAATGGCATTGCCACCATCGAACAAAACTACCGATGGCGTGATGCGTTCGTTTTCTGCGTTTGGAATGATTTGCGGCTTCCCGTAAGCGTCGATATGCGCGACGGCGCTAAAGGTTGTTCCGAGATCAATACCGATGGCTTTCCGTGTGCTCATGTAGGTAAAAAGAGGTGCTCCAGCTTGTCCGAGCCCCTTTTCATTGCAGTTTCCATGCCTCGCAGGAGGAGGAAATTAAGGCAGCACCAGGATGAATCTTTTCGGCGCTGGAATTCACTAGGAATTCAGATCAGCCGGCCCAATCGAGCCGATTATTCGAAACGCTTCGCCACCACTTCCTCGGGCCGCAAAACCTGCCCGCGCCACGTGAAACCGCGCTTCAGCCGCTTCACGATCAAACCGTCTTCTGCTTCCA
>JBDUAH010000244.1:0-4141 GCA_040004745.1 Chthoniobacterales bacterium
CATGTGTTCGGATGGTGAACGGGCCGCGTTCGAGAGTTTGTGCTCCGTGGGCTTAGTCGACACCTTGCGCCAGCACCGCCCGGAAGCGGGGATCTTTACCTGGTGGGATTATCGAATGCTGGCATTCCCGAAGAATCGCGGGCTGCGGATCGATGCGGTGCTGGCCAGCGAGTCGCTAGGCGCGCGATGCACGAACGCCGGAGTCGATCGGGAAATGCGGAAAGGAAAAGAGCCATCCGATCACGCGCCGATCTGGGCGGAGGTGTAGCCACGTCCCTGTGGGACGTTCGGGAACCGACGTCTGAAGAGCTTTCTGGCCTCAATCCGCTTTGGAGATCGAAAGTCATGCCCCTTCATACGGCTAGGACCTCAGCGCAAACTCTCCAAGTTTGCTTGGATCTTGCGTTTCCGAAAAATGGGCCTGGTCCGACCGCGACGCGCTGCCGGATTCAAAAAAAATGCCGGGCTGCGCTTGCGCGCGAACCCGGCACCTGCATGCAGATTTAGCGACCCTGTCCGGCCGCGTGATCGCTACGCTTTCGCGGTGGCGAAAGTCTCTTTGTCGTCCACGTCCAGCCAATCAAACAGCGTGGTCGTTTTCGGATCGAGATTGTATACGCTCACCTCTCCCACGAACCATTCGCGTTTCTCTGGATTTTCGTAGGGATTCGCTTCCATCATTCCGTCGCTCCATGCCTTCACTTCTTCGGGCGATTTGTTATCGCCATGCGTGTCGAGCCATTCCGCCATTTCTTCATCGCTCGCGCCTTTTTCCACCTCGGCTTTGAAATCGTCGGCCTTCACGTTTTTGAAGCCGAAGAGCATATTATCGAGCGGGCAATCGAAATGATATTCGCCCAAGTTTCCCCAGAGATGGGCGCGGCATTTATCGTAAGTACGCGCCAAAATGACGTAACCTCCGACTCGTGTTTTCGGACTGCGCGGAGCTTCCTTCGTTAAATCTTTACCGGTTTGGTCATTGTTCATGCATTGAGGTTAGGGCTGCGACGGCGAAACGGCAAACGGGTGAAGATTTTCGCAATGAGGAGCGGCCCGAGAGCTGTCGGGATACGTATTCCTTACAACTATGAGTCAAAACAAAGAAGTCATCTCCACGTTGAACAGCTTGATCGAAACCCTGAAGGACGGACAAGAGGGCTTCCGCCAAGCCGCCGAAGCCGTGAAGGATTCGCAGCTCAAGTCGCTCTTGAACGAGTTGTCGATGCAGCGTTCCAAGTTCGCGGGCGAACTGCAAAGCCAGGTCGTGCAGCTCGGTGAACCAGAACCCGAGGATTCCAGCAGCACCGCCGGCGCGCTCCATCGCGCCTGGATCAATATGAAATCCGCGATTACGAGCCAGGACGATCACGCCATTCTCGCTGAGTGCGAGCGCGGGGAAGATTCCGCGGTGGCGGAGTACAAGAGGGCGTCGGAAGCGGAACTTCCCGGGGATGTGCGCAGTATCGTCTCGCGTCAGGCGACGGACGTGAAAGCAGCGCACGATAAAGTGCGGAATTTGCGCGACGCACGGAAGTCGAGCTAAGCAAAGCGAGCGAGTTCGCTCGTCGGTATTTTACAGGCGGATCGCACGTGACGCGGTCCGCCTGTTTCATTTTGCGTGGGATGACAGAGCGCAGAACGCGTCTCATACTTCGCCATGGTCAATATCTCGATCAGCTATAACGGCGAACTCCACTGCACGGCTACGCACGAACCTTCGAAAAGCGAACTGGCGACCGACGCGCCCGTCGATAACAACGGGAAGGGCGAGACGTTTTCTCCGACCGACCTGATCGCCACCGCGCTGGGTACCTGCATGTCGACCATCCTCGCAATGGCCGCAGAGAAGAACGGCCTCGATGTGAAAGGCATGACCGTGAAGGTGAGCAAAGAAATGTCGAAGGACGCGCCGCGGCGGATCGTCGCCATGCCTTCTGAAGTACACATTCCGTTGCCAGCAAAGACGCCGCAGCGGGAGATGCTGGAGAACGCGGCGCTGAATTGCCCGGTGCACAAGAGTCTCCCGCCGGAGCTTGAGCGCCCGACGCAGTTCTTCTGGGAAGGGTAGGGAGGCTACTGCCCGAGCACCCAGGCGAAAATCAGCGGCGCGCAGATTGTCGCGTCGCTTTCGACGATGAACTTTGGAGTCGAGGTAGCAAGCTTGCCCCAAGTGATTTTCTCGTTCGGTACGGCGCCCGAGTAGCTTCCGTAGCTGGTCGTCGAATCGCTGATTTGGCAAAAATATCCCCACAGCGGCACTCCCGTGCGCTCGAGATCTTGGTGCAGCATGGGGACGACGCAGATCGGAAAATCGCCGGCAATGCCGCCGCCGATTTGGAAGAAGCCGATGGAGCCTTCGCGGTTACGCAGCCGCTTCGAGTTCTTCGTGTAGTAATCCGCCAGCCAAGTCATGTACTCGATGCCGGTGCGGACGGTATGCACGTTCTTCACATCGCCGCGGATCACCGCCGCCGCATACATGTTACCGAGCGTCGCATCCTCCCAGCCGGGGACAATGATCGGCAGATTCTTCTCGCAGGCCGCCACCATCCAGGAATTTTTCGGATCGATCTGATAGCTCTTCTTCAGCTGACCGCCGCGGAGAATTTTATACATGAACTCGTGCGGGAAATAATGCTCTCGGGCGCGGTCGGCTGCGATCCACTCTGCCAGCACCACCTTCTCGATCCGCCTCATCGCTTCCATCTCGGGGATGCAGGTGTCGGTGACGCGATTCATGTGCCGCGAGAGGAGTTGCTCTTCGTCCTTTGGCGTTAGCTCCCGGTAGTGCGGCACCCGCTCGTAGTGGTCGTGCGCCACCAGATTAAAAATATCTTCTTCGAGGTTCGCGCCGGTACAAACGATCAGGTGCACTTTGTCGCGACGGATCATCTCCGCCAAGGTGATGCCAAGTTCGGCGCTCGACATTGCACCCGCGAGCGTCACCAACATCTTACCGCCAGACGCCAGGTGTTTCTCGTATCCCTTGGCGGCGTCGAGCAACGCGGCGGCGTTAAAGTGGCGGTAATTCTGGGCGATGAATTTCGAGATGGGACCTTTTTTCGCCGCGAGTTCGGCGTTGATCTCTTCGGGGCTCTTTGAGCGTCGTTTGGCTTTCATTGCTTGGGCAGGTTCAGGCGGGATACAGCCACTTCATGTAATCGGCTACGCCCTCCTCCAGCGGATAGCGCGGCTCGTATCGCAGAGCGTCGCGCACTGCCGACAAATCGGCCTGCGTAAAGTTCTGATAATGCGCGTGCGGATTCTCGATATATTCCGGTTCGAAAGTTGTCCCGAGCGCTCCGTTTAAGATCTGTACCAACTCGTTAAATGACCTCGCCTGGCCGGCGCCGAGATTATAGATGCCGCTCTTGAGCGACTCGAAACCACGCAGGCATCCCTGCACGATATCCTTCACGTAAACGAAATCGCGCTGCTGCTCACCGTGTTTGAAAATGCGCGGACGCTGGCCAGCGCGCATTTGCTGGGCGAGATGGTAAATCATGCTCGCGGGCACGCCTTTGTGCGCCTCGCGTGGACCGTAAACGTTGAAGAAGCGGAGACCGACGATAACCCAATCAGCGTCCTCCACGGCGGCGCGGCGCGCGAGATTATCCATCATCGCTTTTGAGAAAGCATAGACGTTCGCGGGCGCGGCCTCGCTGTTTTCACTACTCGCTTCACGGGTCGAACCGTAGGTCGAGGCGGAGGAAGCAAAAACAACACGCGTTTGGTTCGGACCCGCGAATTGCAGCAAGCGGCGGAAGCTTTCCACATTGTCGTGCGTCTGCTGGAACTGATTGTGATTGGTGGTGTCGGTAATCGAGGCGAGATGGAAAATGCCGTCGAATTTTTCTTCTCCGAACTGCTTTCCCCAATCCATCGTCGCCAGGTTCTGCGCGATGAAATCGCCCTTGTAGCCGGCTAGATTTTTGAAATCGCCGGAACGAAAATCGTCGATCACCGTCAGGCGTGATTTAGGAAATTGCTCCTGCAATTCGAGAACAAGATTCGAGCCAATGAAGCCGGCGCCGCCGGTCACGAGGAGGTTGAGGGGAGAAAGTGAAATGGCCACAGGATGAAGAGGCTAACGACTGATTAGATAAATCGTCGTGCCAACGGTGCAAGCGGACGCTTCATT
>JBDUAH010000245.1:0-4138 GCA_040004745.1 Chthoniobacterales bacterium
GGATCGTTCTTCAGGAGCGGAAATTGCGGATTGAATTGGCGCGCGGTGAAATGCAGGAGGTGAAAAACGATGAAAGAAAAAACGACGAGGCCGCTCACGACCATGTGGCGCGAGGCGAGGCTAGCTTTCACGGTCTCCTTACGGGCGTAATTCTTCGGGCGGGCGCGCTTGTTTTCGATCGCGAGTTTTATCGTGTAATAGATGTGCAAGACAACGGTGATGAGGAGGATCCCGCGGACCAGCCAGAGGAGCGGACCAAGTTCGCGCAGGTGCTCGGCGTAGCCGTTCACCCAATCGGGGCCGAGGAAAATCTGCAGATTCCCGAGAAGATGGCCGATGATGAATCCGATCATGATCACGCCGGTGATCGCCACGATGTATTTTTTTCCAATCGATGAGCGATGAAAGGCGGAGATCTGAGTCACAAGAGATTTGCAGCGTCGCCGCTGTCGAAGAGCGAAACTAGAAGTCGTGTTCTGAGTGTCAAGGTTTGAGGCGCGCGGGAAGCTGATGTTCCCATGCTAAATATACGCTCCACTAGCGATTTGAGATGCGGGAGCGGACGACGCTCTGCGGTTTCTCCGAGACGCGGTAAATAGGTGTGGCCGACGTATTCGCCGACGACTTCGGATCAAGGGGTTTGGTAATCCTCTTCCTCGCGATGATTGGAAAAACGAGGCCTTCCACCGCGCCTCCGTTTCGATCTCCGTCGGCTTGGCCGCGCTCTTATGGCAGTGTTCGCCGTTTGGGCGCTGGGTCGCGGAAGAGTTCGAAGCGCTTGACGGCGTGGCGCCTGAGTGAAATCAGCTGCCGGGTTTGATCGCCGGGATGGCGGTGAGATCTGATGGAATTTGATCGGCGGAGAAAGTTTCCACCTCCATCGCCACCAGGCTGACGAACGGGCAACCAAAATCCGGCCGCTTCCCCCCGCTGCGATCGACGATGACTCCGACTGCGGCAACTATGCCGCCATGTTCGCGGACGATGTCGATCGTTTCCTGGACGCGTCCGCCGCGTGTAACGACATCTTCGGCAACGACGAAGCGTTCGTTAGGCGAAATCTTGAAGCCCCGCCGCAGGACAAGACCGCCTTCCGCCGTTTTCTCAGCGAAGATGTGTCGCTTCCCGAGTGACCTTCCCACTTCCTGGCCGACGACGATACCGCCGAGCGCGGGCGAAATGACGGCGTCACATGGGAAGGCGCGCAATTTGTCGGCTAATTTTCCGCAGACCTCTGCGGCGATGGCAGTGTGCTGGAGGAGAAGTGCGCACTGGAAAAATTGCCGGCTGTGTAAGCCGGACCGCAGGACAAAGTGCCCGTCCAGAAGCGCGCCGGTTTGGCGAAACGTGGCAAGAAGGTCGTCTGGCATCCGTCCGGAACTTACTCCCAAGTGTCGATCGCCTTGCCGCCAACTTTCGTGGCGAACGCGATGACTTCGATCTCAACCTGCGCACCTTTGGGCAGCGCCGACACCTGCACGGTAGAGCGGGCCGGTGGGGCATCCTGGAAATAGCTCGCGTAAACGTCGTTCATTTTACCGAAGTCGCCCAGATTGGTCATGAAGACTGTGGTCTTGACGATGTTGGAAAAATCCATGCCTTCGGCTTTGAGCACGGCGGTCAAATTATCCAGCACGCGAGCGGTTTGTTCCGCGATATCTTCTGAGACGATCTGACCAGTTTTCGGATCGAGCGGAATCTGGCCGGCGGTGAAAAGCATGGGGCCGACGCGGACAGCTTGCGAGTAGGGGCCGACGGCGCCGGGCGCTTCAGTGGTGGAGACAATCTTCTTCATGGGGGCGAGTCTAGACAGGAAATGAAGGGGCACAATGACCGCGTTTCCTGCGGCGTCAGAATGGCAGGGCGATAATTGCTACTGACGGAAATCAGTCAATATTAGGCGTTCTCATGGTTGGCTGGATACTAAAGAAAATACTCGGATCGAAAAATCAGCGCGAAATCAAGCGCATGATGCCGACCGTACGTCGCATCAACGAGTTGGACGAAGAGTTCAAGGCGCTATCCGACGACGAATTGCGCGCGAAGACGGCAAAGTGGCAGGAGGAATTGCGCGCGATCGAGGATGCGGACGAGCGTTGGCGGAAGCTGGATGAGATTTTGCCGGAAGCGTTTGCGGTGGTGAAGAACGGCGCTCGTCGGCTGACGGAGCGCAAAGAGGAATTCTCAGTGTGCGATCAGCCGATGACGTGGAACATGGTGCACTTCGATGTCCAGTTAGTCGGCGGCATCGTTTTGCACCGCGGTCGGATCGCGGAAATGGCGACGGGTGAGGGAAAGACGCTCGTGGCGACGCTTCCGCTCTATCTGAATGCGCTTACTGGTCGCGGCGCGCATCTCGTGACGGTGAACGATTACCTGGCCCGCCGCGATGCGGAGTGGATGGGGAAGCTTTACAATTTTCTTGGTCTGACTTGGGGCGTGATTCAGCACGATGAACCGCCGGATGAACGTCGCGCACAGTACGCACAGGACATTACCTACGGGACGAACTCGGAGTTTGGTTTCGATTACCTGCGTGACAACGGCATGGCGACGACGCGCGAACAGCAGGTGCAACGCGGTTATCATTTTGCGATCGTCGATGAGGTGGATTCGATCCTGATCGATGAAGCGCGGACGCCGTTAATCATCAGCGGACCGTCCACCGTTTCGACTCACCAGTATGACAAGTGGAAGCCGCTGACAGAGCAGCTGGTGCGGAAGCAGAATATGATGGTGAATCGTTTCGCGAGCGAGGCGAAGGAGGCTTTCGAACGTGGCGATGTGGAAGCGGGCGGGTTGCTCATGTTCAAAGTGAAGCTGGGCCAGCCGCGCAATAAGCCGCTCCTGCGCATGATGGAGGATCCGGAGAAACGCCGCGCGGTGGACAAGGCGGAACTTTCTTTCTACCAAGACTCGCGGAAAGAAGAACTGTTCGCGCTGAAGGAAGAGCTCTTCTACACGATCGATGAAAAATCGAATGAGTCCGATCTCTCGGAGCAGGGCCGCGAATTCTTAAATCCGGACGAGCCGGATTCGTTCGTGTTGCCGGATTTGATTAGCGAGTTCACGGAGATCGATCTCAACACGGAGCTTTCTGACGAGGAGAAAGAGAAAGAGAAAGTCGAGCGCCAGCAGCATTGTGATATGCAGGGCGAACGCATCCATAACATCTCGCAGCTCCTACGCGCCTACTGCCTTTTCGAGAAGGACGTGCAGTATGTGGTGGAGGAAAACAAGGTCGTCATCGTGGACGAATACACCGGGCGCAAAATGCCGGGTCGTCGCTGGAGCGATGGTTTGCATCAGGCGGTGGAAGCGAAAGAAGGCGTGCAGATCGATCGCGAGACGCAGACGCTGGCCACGATCACGATTCAGAATTATTTCCGCCTCTACCAAAAACTGGCGGGCATGACGGGAACCGCCGACACGGAAGCGTCCGAATTCCACGACATCTACAAGTTGGACGTCAACGTGATCCCGACGAATCGGCCGATCGCGCGCGTGGACGCGAACGATCGGATCTACAAAACGCGTCGCGAGAAATACAACGCGGTCATTAACGAGATTAAAGATTGTCACGCGCGCTCGCAGCCGGTTCTCGTAGGCACGGTGAGCGTGGAAGCCTCTGAGCTGCTCGGGCGAATGCTGAAGCGGGAGAAGATTCCGCACAACGTGCTGAACGCGAAGTATCACATGCAGGAGGCGGAGATTGTCCAGCGCGCGGGTCAGGCGGGAACGGTGACGATTTCGACCAACATGGCGGGCCGCGGCACAGACATTAAGCTCGGGCCCGGAGTGGCGGATAAGGGCGGGCTTTTTGTGATCGGCACGGAGCGGCATGAATCGCGGCGCATCGATCGGCAGCTTCGCGGACGTTGCGCGCGGCAGGGTGATCCCGGCGGTTCGCGTTTTTATGTGAGCTTTGAAGACGATCTCATGCGCAACTTCGGCGCGGCGGATCGGATGACGAAAATCATGGAGCGTTTCGGCCTTGAAGAAGGTCAGGAACTTGAGCACCCGTGGCTGAACAAATCAGTCGAGACCGCGCAGAAGCGCGTGGAGCAGCGCAATTATCTGGCGCGCAAACGCACGCTCGATTTCGACGACGTGATGAACAATCAGCGCGAGGTGGTTT
>JBDUAH010000246.1:0-4130 GCA_040004745.1 Chthoniobacterales bacterium
ATCGAGTGCGCCGATTTCCATTTCGCGCCGGAGATCGCCGCGGGCTTGATCGAGCAGTTGCAGGGTGGGGGAGAAATGCGCTGCCACCGGGGTGACCGCGAGCGCGAGCAACGCCGCCACGCCGCCCGCGAGGACCGTTCGCCTAACGAAACGTCGGCTCTCGGGCAGGCCAGCCAGCGCTTTCGCCATCAGCAACGCGAGCAACGGAATCGCCGGCAGCGTGTAATGCGGGAGCTTCGTTTTCACCAAAGTAAAGACGACGAAGATCATCGCCACGCCGGCGATGAGATAGCAATCGACCGCATCGCACTGGCGCCAAAGTTTCTTCGCCAGCCACGGCAGCTTGATCGACCACGGCGCGAACGAGACGAAGATCAGCACGAAGTAAAACGGCAACGTCGCCAGATAGCTCCAGAGTTTCCCCCCGCCGTGTCCTTCCATTGCGACGAACGAGCGGCCGACGACGTGTTTCCCAATCCCGACATCGAGAAATAATCCCTCCGTTCGCCAGAGCGCCGGAATTCCCCAGAGCCCCACGAGCAAAAATGCGAGTAGCATCCCCGCGAAGAAGTGAAACCGCCGCGCGACCCGCAGGTCCGGCGCCATAAACCGCACCACGCCCAAAGTGAGCAACGGCATCCACCCGATCGGCCCTTTCGCCAAAAATCCCAGCGCTAGCGCGACGTAAAAAATCCACCACCAGCGCGATGCCATCGTGGTGCCCTGTTCGTTGAACGTTGAACGTTGAACGTTGGACGTTGCATGTTTCTCCCCTAACGAGCTCCGCAAAAGCTCATACCCCGCCCAATGCGCTGCGGTCATAAATAGCACCAGCCACATATCCGCCACCGCCGCGCGAGCATGTATGAACGTCTGCAAACAAAGCGAAAAAATGAGCGCCGCCCACCAGCCGACCCGCTCCTTCCCAACCCGCCGACCCCAAGCCAGTAGCACCACCGCCGTCAGCGCCGCGGCGATGGCCGAGGGCAACCGCGCTGCAAAATCATTCTCTCCAAAGACGCGATAGCTCGCGCTTTGGCACCAGTAAGTCAGCGGCGGTTTATCGAACCGGAATCGATTATTGAAATAGGGCACAACGTAATCGCCCCGCTGCAGCATTTCCCGCGAAGCCTCCGCGAACCGCGGCTCATCGCGATCGATCAGCGGCAACGTCCACGAGCCGGCGATGTTAAAAAGCACGGTGCCGAGGAAAAGAAGCGCGAAATTGCGGATTGCAGGTTGCAATGGCGGATTGAAAGATACACGCGCTTGAAAGACAAACGGGAATTTCTGCCTTGAGACGCGGCGACGATCCACTGCGCTGGCCGTTCTGGCTTTTGCTCGGCGCGGGGCTGCTCGCCGGCGCTTTCTACCTGGACGCGCCGATGCAATCTTGGGTGATGCGCCATCCCAGCCCGGGTCTGACCCACTTCATGGAGCGCGTGAGTTGGTGGGGCGACTGGCCGCCGCACATCATTGCGGCGCTCGTCGGGGCGGTGATCGCCTACGCGTGTGGCAGCCGGCGCTGGATCATGATCTGCGCGGCCATCGTGATCGCGTGTGCGCTCGCGGGCGGAGTGAATCGCGTGGTCAAGATAGTCAGCGGCCGCTCACGCCCGACGGTGACGCAGGATGTCGGTTGGAACGGCCCGAGGCTCGCTTCGAAATACAATTCCTTCCCGTCCGGTCACACCGCCGCGACGTGTGCGGTCTTCGGCACGTTGATCTTCGCGCGGCGCCGGGTGGGATTGATTCTGCTCCCGATTCCCATCCTGATCGCGATGTCGCGCATCTATTTAAGCGCGCACCATTTTTCCGATGTGATCGGCGGTGCGCTGATCGGCCTGCTTTGCGCGTTGGTGACGTGGCGCTTCATCTCTCGGAATATGCTAGATACTCGGTCGCGTGTGGGGAGGCTGGCGCAGTGAGCGATATCGGCCTCTTTCCGCCGGGCGCGGCGGTCTGGATTTACTCGCTGCTCTGGTGCGGGATTTGTCTGCTGGCGCTGATGATTTTCCTGCTTGTGGCGTGGCTGCGGACTCGAAAAGGTGTGCGTGGTTTTACCCGGGACCGGTTTATCGGTTACGCGATGGGCGTGTGGGCGAGCGGGATGGTGGCGACGGCGTCGATGTTGGTGATCAACTGGTCGGGCTCGCTCGGGGCGTTCTCGCATTGGATCGATGGGTCGAAAACGACCATCGTCTGGATGGTGGCGACGGCTTCGGTCGCGCCAGTGGTCGGCTACGGTTGGAATAGGGCGCGTCGGCAGGCTTAATCTCAAGCGGAGCACAGCCGAAACTGCCGTGTTCCAGGTTAGAACGCCATCGAACGCGCTTTCCGCGCCAACTCGATGAAACCAGCCCGGTAGCCATGCGCGTCTTCGCCCTTGGCGGCTGCGGCGTTTTCCAGCACGGCGCTGAGGCTCGCGTTTCCCTTATGCTCGGAGTCCCGGAGGATGAGACCGAACTCGGCCACGGCGGCGGCGAACCGGAAGTCGGGCGAGGCTTTCGCGAAGGTGGTGCCGCTATCGACTAACGACTGCTCGATGAGCTCGCTCTTGTCGCCGTCGGGCTTTTTGTAACGCAGCTTCACCGTGAGCAGATCGGGCGAGGGATAACTGGAGGCGACTGCGCGCGGGTCGGGCGTGGCGTATTTCAACGGATCGACGGGCGGCGCGCTGGCGAGCGGGTCTTTCTCGCTCCCGCGCGGGACCACTTCGTAGAGCGCGGTGACGGTGTGGCCGGCGCCGATTTCGCCGGCGTCGATCTTGTCGTTATTAAAATCTTCATTCCGCAGGAGGCGTTTTTCGTAACCGATGAGCCGGTACGATGCGACGTGCAGGGGATTGAACTCGACCTGCACTTTCACGTCTTTCGCGATCGTGACCAGGGTGGCGTTCATTTGTTGCACTAGGACTTTGCGCGCTTCATCGAGCGAATCGAGGTAGGCGTAGTTGCCGTTCGCGTTGTCGGCTAATTTTTGCATGGTCGCGTCCTTCAGGTTGTCATCGCCGACCCCGAGGACGGTGAGGAAGACGCCGCCTTTCGCTTTCTCTTCCGCCAGCCTAACGAGTTCGCCCGGGCTGGTGACGCCGACGTTGAAGTCGCCATCGGTGGCGAGGATGACGCGGTTGACGCCGCCTTTGATGAAATGCTCGGCCGCGAGTTGGTAGGCGAGGTTGATCCCGGAGGCGCCGTTGGTGGAGCCGCCGGCCTGGAGTTCTTCCAGGGCGCGGAGGATTTCTTCTTTCCGATCGCCGGTGGTGGAGGGCAAGACGACGCCGGAGCGTCCGGCGTAGACGACGATGGCGACGCGATCGTTCTCCGTGAGCCGATCGACGAGCAGGCGCATGGCTTGTTTGACGAGCGGAAGGCGGTTGGCAGGGTCCATTGAGCCGGAGACGTCGAGAAGGAAGACGAGGTTGCTCGCGTCGCGCTGGTCGGCTGCGGTCTCGCGGCCTTTCAAGCCGATCCGCACGAGGCGATGCTCCGGCGTCCACGGGCAACCGGCGACTTCGAGATTGATGGAAAAGGGCTCGTTAGGCTTCGGCTGCGGGTAATCGTAGGAGAAGTAGTTGAGCATCTCTTCCACGCGGACAGCGTCCTTCGGCGGCTTCGTGCCGGCGTTGATCATGCGGCGGACGTTGGCGTAAGAAGCCGTGTCCACATCGATGGAGAAGGTGGAGAGGGGATTGGTCTCGGCGGGGAGGAATGGGTTGTCGTCGAAGTGGCCGTAATCGGCGGCGCTGAAGGATTCTTCCTGCGCGGGTTGTGTTGCGGGGAGGGGCTTCGACCTGGTCGCCACGGTCGTCGCGGCAAAGCTTCCGCTACCCGAAGAGATTTTTCTCTCGATAGATGGCAGCGCGGCTGCGATTGCGGGTTGTTCCTCAACGAACTCCGGAGGCGCAGGCTCATTCATCGCCAACACGGGCGTGCCCGCTGGTTGGGCTGCCTTCGAGTCCACTTCGAGCTGCACTTCAGTTGTGGCGGGTTGCGTGGGAATGTAACTGCCGGTCGTAATCACGGGTTTGGTGGGGCCGCCCGAGAACACCACTGCGGCAATGACCGCGCAAACAGCCAACACAGCGGCTAGACCTATCGAGGCCCAGCGGTTGTCCGACCAGAAACTGC
>JBDUAH010000247.1:0-4123 GCA_040004745.1 Chthoniobacterales bacterium
GATGAAACCGATCTCGCGATTCCGAATGCGGGCGCGCTCCGGGAAGGTGAGATTCGCCACCTCCGTGCCCTTGAGCGCGTAGCTGCCGCCGCTCGGCGTATCGAGGAGCCCTAGAATCGAGAGGAGCGTCGATTTTCCGCAGCCGGACGGGCCCGCGATGGAGACGTATTCGCCTTTGCGGATGTCGAGGTGAATCCCGGAGAGGGCGTGAGTCTCCACTTCGTCAGTCAGAAAGACCTTGGTGACGCCGTCGAGCTTGAGGAGGGTTCCGTTGGTTCCCGCACGCGGGGTCGGGTTTTCGCTGGTGGTGGTGGTTTCTTCTGTGGGCATGGTGGTTTGCATGGTTGGGGCTAGGGATAGGGTTAGTTAAGGCGAATGCGATCGTGCGCATCCATCGCGCTGGTGTCGGAGAGGATTACCTGATCACCCGGCTCAAGGCCGCTGATGATCTCGATCGTGTTGACTGAGCTGCGGCCGAGCTTCACCGGAGTGCGGACCGCTTCGGAGGATCCGGGAACCAGTTTGAAAATTCCGACGGTGTTGTTCTCCTGGCCGAAGGCAGGACGGCCCACGTAGACGACGTTGTCGAGACGTTCGAGTTCGATCGTGCCATCGACGCTCAGGTCAGGCCGCGCACCTTTCGGCAGGTCGCCATCAATCGCGACATCCACCGTGACGGTCCCCTGCTCGACCGCTGGATCGACGCGCGTGACATGGCCTTCAACGACGCCGTTGCGGGTATCGATGGAGGCCTTTTGGTTAATCTGAATGTCTTTAGCCTGCGTCTCCGCAATCTTGATCTGCGCCTTGAGCTTGGTCGGATCGGCGACGCGGGCGAGATTTGTTCCAGGTGTGACGCGTTGACCGACTTCGACCGGAAGTTGTTGCAGGACGCCAGCAAACCCGGCGCGGACCTTCAGTTGATCCATTTGGTTATTCCGCATCAAGGCCAATGCCTTGACCTGGTCGACCGCGGCTTGTTTGGAAGCGATCTGGGGTTCGATGGAATTCTGCGCGAACTCGTAGCGCTTTTGCTCAATCGCGTCGCGTGCCGCGAGGTCTTCCGCTTTGATCTTCGAAGTCTTGTGCGTGAGATCGGAGACGAGGCCGTTCTTGGCCAGGTTATCGTTCGTCTCGTTTTCCATCTTGGCTTGCTGATACTCGGAGTGGACGCGAGCCGCGGTCGATTCCTGATCCAGCAGTTCACGCTGCAAAGTCGCGCGGAGGGTAGTGAGTTCCGCTTCGGCGGCTTTGTATTGCAGATCCGCATCACTCGCGACCTGCTGCACTTCCGGGCTGCTCAACTCCAGCAACACCGTATCTGGTCGAACTTCTGCTCCTGGGCGCACCACGATCTTGTCCACGCGTCCTTCCGTAACCGCGGCGATCCAGCGAATCTCTTCCGGCACGAGCGTGCCGAGACCGCGCACCTGGCGCACCATGGGCCCACGCTTCACGGTATCGATCCAGACGGTCGAGCGGTCGACGCTCGGCACTGCCGGCTTTAAACGCGAGAGCCCGAACGTGGCCGCGATCAAGCCGAGAACCACGAGCGCGATCATGATGATCCGCTTCTGGCGCTTCTTTTTCGCCACTCCGGCGCGCGGTACATCCATGGTGTTGCTAGCCTGCGTGAATCCGCCCGGTCGCACGATATTTTCTTCCTTTGGTTTGGTGACCGGTTGCATGGGGGTGAAATTCGAACCGGTCAGACAACCCCGTGGAAAAGTTGCGATAGGCCGCGAATGGCTTCGACGATGGGAACGGCTGCGGTCACGGCTATCAGCCCGAAGATAAGCGCCTCGGCTTTGAAGTGGCCGCGCGCTTCCCGCGCAAAATAATCCTGACTGATTGAGCGAAAAGAGGCGCCATCACCGCGGCGGTATCCCGAAAACTCCGGAGACGGCGCCTGGAAGAAATAGTCGACTTTTGGCGACTTCGAGCCCGACCGGCGGGAAGCGAACAAATCGCGCTGCCGGTCGGTGTGATTGCTTTGTAACGTCGGTTTCATATTGGGGCTTTCAAGTGAGATGCACTCGGAACTCTTTTTGGATTCAAAAAAGTTCCGTTGGCTCATGCCTCTATTGCAGAGCCCGTGCCATGGCTCCTGGAAGAGTCATAAACAACTCTTAAAGTGACGTTTAGGAAGTTCTGATTCTCAGGGAGAAGGCCTGACAAGCATCGCTTGTGGGATTATGCCGTCCCGCTCATGGGACGCTCAAAAACGGAGAGCGACTCGCCCTACCGCGGCAATCGCAACAACGCCTCGCAGCCGGGAACGCCGCTGCGATTCGCCAAGGTCAGCGATCCGCCGTGTGCTTCTGCAATCTGCCGGCTCAACGCCAGTCCAATTCCCGAGCCCCCCGGCTTCGTGGTAAAGAACGGCACGAACAAATTCGTGGGGTTCATGATCCCCTGGCCTTCGTCGCGCACGAAAAGCTCCACACATTCCGAGATCTCGCGCCAGCCGACCACGACCCCGCCGCCGGTCTCGAGCGAGGCGTCGACGGCGTTGTGCAGAATGTTGATCAGGAGCTGCTCAAGCTGCGCCGCGTCCGCGCGAATCGTCATCGGTGGGCTGGTCGCGATTCGCGCCGCCAGCCGCGTCTCCAGGCTCACAATTCGCCTAACGAGTTCTTCCAGGCTGATCACTTCTTTCTGCGGCGGAGGCAAACGCGCGAGGCGCGCGTAGGCTTGCATAAAGCGGCTAAGCGATTCCGCGCGAGTCGAGATAACGTTCAATCCGCTCCGCGCATCATCCTGCCAATCCGGCGGCGGTGGGTCGCGGCGCAGCAGGCTCTCCAAACTGCCCGCAATCGATTTGATCGGAGCGAGCGAGTTGTTCATCTCATGACCGATGACGCGCACGAGACGCTGCCATGCGGTGCGTTCCTCTTCCCGCAAGGTTTTGCTCAGATCCGTCAGGACCACGAGCTCGTGTGGAAGACCGCGCTCGCGGAACGAACTGCGGCGCACGCCCCATCGCCCCGCTCCGCCTGGAAACGTGAGCGTTAAAGGCCGATCCTCATTCGCTTCCAACACCGGTTGCAGGCCGAGTTCGCTCGCGCGACGTCCGAGCAATTTGTCCATCGGACGCCCGAGAAGAATTTCTCCCGCGCGATTCACCAGTCGCAGACGTCGATCGGGATCGAAGGTGAAAACCGAGACATCAATCTCCGCCATAATCGTGCGCAACAATGCCGTTGCCTCAAAGGCCCCAAGACGTTGGGTGCGCAGCGTTTCGCCGAGAGCGTTGATCTCGAGCAACACTTCACCCAGCGCGTCATCCACTCGCGCTCCGCGCGCGCGAATCGAGTAATCGCCTTCGCGCAAAGCGGCGAGCAGATTGGTCATCGTCTGCAGCGGGCGGATGATGTGTTCGCGCGCGCTAAAGATAAAACCGAGCCCGAAGCCGCCGATAAACAGGGTCAGCGTCCATTGCACCTTCGTGGTGTAATCACCAAACCAGAGCAGCGAGAGCGCCACGATCGCCGACGGCGCGACCGCCCAAAAAGTGAGCCACGTAATCCGCCCCTCGTGGGTCATCCGCTGTCGCGGCTTTTTGCGCGGCGGGGCCATCGATGGCGCTCAGGCTTTCAATTTTGGTCGGCCCGCCTGGTAACGGTCAGAGCCCATGGTGCTGCAGGCGACGGTAGAAAGCGCTTCGACTCAATCCCAAGGCCTCGGCCGCGCGCCGCGCATTGCCATCGAAACGGCTCATCGCTTTCTTGATTAGAAACGCCTCCACTTCCTCCAGGCTCATGCTGTCGATACTCGTCGAGTCGTCATGACCACTCGTTAGGCCGAGATCGTTCGCTTTCACCAGCGCGCCTTGGGCCATCAGCACCGAACGCTCCACCACGTGATCGAGTTCGCGCACATTGCCGGGGTAAGGGTGCTGCATGAGAAGATCGCGCGCCTTTTCTTCGAAGCCGGTCATCTCCTTGCGATATCGCTTGGCGTGCGCGCGGAGAAAACTGTTTGCCAGCGGCATGATGTCTTCCCGCCGTTCGCGCAACGGCGGCAGCGGAATCTCGATCGTGTTCAAGCGGAAGAGCAGATCCTGGCGGAAACGTCCCGCCGCGACTTCCTCGTGCGGATTCGCGTTCGTAGCCGACACGAT